>JBDSEW010000453.1:0-5863 GCA_039919825.1 Chitinophagales bacterium
GGAATTTCCGGATCAGGCTAAATCAAAATGTTCCATCAAGGCCGTCATGCTGAATTTATTTCAGCATCTTTCTATTAGCTAAAGGTATCCTTATGGGCCATAAGTTCCAATTGCTTCGTCGTTGCCAGTACTGAGTTTGTCGAAGTGTTGCCAAGGGCATAATGGAATTTCCGGATCAGGCTAAATCAAAATGTTCCATCAAGGCCGTCATGCTGAATTTATTTCAGCATCTTTCTATTAGCTAAAGGTATCCTTATGGGATATAAGTTCCAATTGCTTCGTCGTTGCAAGTACTGGTTTGTCGAAGTGTTGCCAGGGCATAAAGAGACTTCCGGATCAAGTTTTCTCAAAATCTTCCTTCAAAGCCATAATGCTGAATTTATTTTCCGAAGGAAACTTTGGCAGCATTTCTCTATGTTTGAACAGATCCTGTCCACAGGATCCTTCAGAAAAACAAGTTCAGGATGACTCCGGTTATTTTGAGATAACTTCTAATTACTCCATCAGAATTTTCTCTGGCTGAAAACTGTTTTGGTGAATGAAAAGATAGAAAACGCTGTGTAAATAATTTTCATCATTCAATAACCAACTTTTGCGTCACAGCTTTCTCACCTTCCATCACGCTTATAAAGTACACTCCAGCTATCCAATCCGACAAATCTATCTTAACGCCGGGGATTTTTCCAGGTGTAATGTTTCTTTGCACTAAGACCTGGCCCAGGGGATTTTGAATGATTACCGTTGCTTCCTTTTCCAGGTTCGAAAACTCAATGGTCACATTGCTGTGTGTTGGATTGGGATAGATATTAATCATTGCTGCCTGGTCATCCACACCTTCACCTGTTCTCTGAGCAGTAATAAATGTTTTGGTTTCAGAAAAAGTCGAAGTCACTAAAGGTGTTTTGCTGCAAATGGTTTTCAGGTTCCATTCATATGTAATGCCTGGGATCAAGCCCTGTATTTTTATTTTGGGAACCGCAATGTTTTTTGTGATCCAGTTACCTGATCCAACAGGGCGGTAACGAACGAGGTAACTGATGGCACCGGTGGCAGGCTGCCAGCCCAGCATCATATAACCAGGCTTCTTGAGTGCCTTCATGGTAAAGGCTGATACACGGCTGCATGGATCCCAATCAAACTTAAATGTCCGGTAGCTTTTCTGGCCATCCTTCACAAAGGTCATCTCCCACACGATGTTTTTATTCATATTCACTTCTGTCATACTGGGCAATCCTTTGTAAAAGGTGATGGTACCCCAGCTGATCATCGTATTCCCGTTCGGAAGCCGTTGCGCATTGCCTGAAGCTTTCGAAAACACCGGTAACCCGTTTACATAAGGATGCTCATAATACCAAACAAGGGTGGCCACCTTATTTATTTCATCTACCTGGTATTCTTTTGCACTGGAGATCTGTAACGGTAAATAATTACCATTGTTAAGGATGGTAATATTTCCGTTAGCAAGCCTTCTCACGTCGTGTTGCTGACTGAAATGCTGGGGGATATTATCGTTAACAAACGTAAACTGGTTATTTTCTCCACCCATCCGCCACATGATCTCCCCTGTCTGCCGGTTGATTTTTGTGATCTCATCCATATTGCGGGAGGAAATCAGGATGTTTCCGTCTGTATCCCGTTCAACAGCGTTGCCATGCACATAATCCACGGTAGCATTTGTAAGTGGATTAAACTGGTTGGCATCAGTAAACAGGAAATAATCCCAGCTTCTCCATTGAAAAACCACCTGACCGTCAGCATCGAGCTCCTGTACAATCAACCCTTTAACAGTGGCATCAGCTAACCCGCCATATGCTGTCATGTCAATGGTTGGGGCGTCCACTGCCAGCAGGAAAATATGTCCGTCGGCATACATCTGCACATCATGTCCATTGGTTTCTGCCTGGTAACCGTTTCCGCATTGCACTGAATCAATTTCGTTGTAGTTGGAATCAATTACTTTCCAGCAGGCACAGCCGTAACTGTAATAACTGAGATAACCATTGTGCTGCAGTTTGAAATCATGGCCATCCACGCTCATGTCCCTTGTCCATATCACTGTGCCATCGTTCTCTATAATGGCAGGAAAGCAGTTGGTATCATCTTCATCCAGCTCCTGCTGGTTGCAGTAGAAGATGCGTCCCGGCGCAGCATTATTATTAATACCTACATGAAACTTGGGAAAGGAATCAGGTATCTCAAACTGCTCTTCTTCCTTTTTTTGATTGGGATCATATCCAAACGAGTCCATAAAATCATTCAACCTGCTGAGTTCACGCAGCTCCGCTTGTTCTGGAGTTAGTGCTTCGCGTATTTCAAAGCTGAAGCTCATTCCATTGATCGCAGCGCCTGCTTCCTTTCTCAATTTGGGATGAACAGTCACTGATACGTTTTCACCATATTCAAAAACAGGATCAGGATGGATGATTACACTTTTCCCATCATCGGACAGGCCGGCCTTCCAGCGATGGTTACCACTTATAGAACCGGTAATCTGCAGCAGTGTATTATCAGAAATGGACTGCCTGTCGATATCAGCTCCGTTGCTTAGGATAATATTGGTAGCAGGGTTGTGATACTTTGATCCGGGAACAGGACTGACATAGTTGAATTGCGCGTAAGAAATTTGCCAGGTCAAACAACTGATGGCAACGGCTATGAAAAATTTGTTGATCATCGTGACTGATTTTAACTGTTTACAGAATACAAAATATTAATAGTAATGTAGTGAATAATATCTGATTTCTATGGTTTATTCTGCTCATCAACACTTAACCCGAGGCGAGTTGGAGGACACTAACCCCGGCGCTTAGGGCGGGGAAATGAGATGCTTCCCGACAAAGGGTTTTAGCCCTGTTACTTTGTGTTTCCATGGTTCCTGTTTTTAAGGTGATTGAAGAATTTGTTCGCAATTCGAATTACTCACTTTATTAACAGGAACTTTTCTTTGATTAATACATAAGGCCTGATTAAGCGATAGAAGTATAATTCATCATTAGCACTCGCTTGAAGATAACGCTTGATGCGAATGATTGGGCTTTCAGTTATATCAACATCGGAAATTCTTTCATTCTACTGTAGTTTACCTTGCAATCTTAACCGGTAAAATTATCAAAATGCATACCCAATATTGATCATTGGAAGAATCATAAACTTATCATCGAATCCAATTCCCGGATTCTGATTTCCTGATAAAAAGTTTCTGCCCGAACTTACACAGAGTTCTGCAGCTATTCTTTTTTTGATGATGAATTTATATCCGGTAACAATTCCAAATGCAAGTTGAAACGAGTTTGCAGAAATGTATCCGGAAGGAATTCTGGATTCATCATCGTAATATCCTGACTGAAGCGAGGAGTAACCATACAATACAAAAGGTCCGGCGAAAAATCCCTGTGGAGTTTTTTGGAATGGGAAGAATCTTCCATCGCTCATGCCGACCAGCGAATTGCTCTTAATTGTTTCCTGTGGCTCCTCACCAAATGGATAATAGGCAATCCATTGATAAAGGGATATTTTTTTTGAAACAGCATGCTCATATATCCATGATTGAAAACACCAAAGGCATCAAAGAGCAGATACGTCGTAAGTATATTCTTATGAATGGTGATTAAAGAATCGTGCGGGAGGGATTGTGTTTTACCATCCGTGTTGATGTAGCATAGAAAACCCGGTAATAAAAATGAAGTCCGGAAATTCAATGGTTCATTTGATTTTAAAGCTTCGATAACATGCGTTTGCTAACGCGCTTCCGCTTATTAAATTACAAGATAAAGTTATTTAAATTCTTTTGCCTGATGTTGGTGTCCTCAACTACACGAATAGATAATGGCTTCTGATTGCGTCTTCATATTCAAAACGAAAGGGGGCTTTGGGCCCCCTTCATTAAATTCTAAATGTGGTGTAATCACTACTTCACTACAATCATTTTCTTCGAGGAGAATTGCTTTTCATTGTTTGCAATCATCACCTCATAAATTCCGGGGGTCAATGAAAGGTCTTTTACAACAAGCTGGCTGGAAGCAACATTCAACACTTTTGAATATACTTCCTTTCCATTCAAATCAAAAATCCGTAAGGTTGCAGCTTCCGGAATGCGGTAAGTCATTGAAAAATTTCCCTGGTTGGGGTTCGGATAAATTTCCATTCCATTGCTTACTTCAGGTGAACTCACACCAACTCCCTCCTGAATGTTGATCTTCAGCAAAAATCCATCATCGAAACCTCCAAAAAGTTCCTGGGCAACTCCGGGAGTACTGATGCCCTCACTTTCTGCCGTTCCTACCATAAACATGTTTTCATTCTCATTGTCAACAGCAAGTGCCAGCGTACTCTCCCTGTCAGGTCCGCCATAGTAGCTTCCCCAGATACGATTACCCTGCGGATCAAATTTTTCTAAAAACATATCATCTTTTCCACCGTAGGTTGGTTGAAAACCATCGGGAGTCGCCATAATGGTTGCTGAAGTTGTAGTACCTCCAAGATAAGCATCATTACCAACCATAGTAACAGCGCGGCCACGATCCTCTGCAGCGGCTCCTAAATATGTTGACCAGATAGGATACCCATTGGTACTCCATTTCATAATTACGGCATCGTGTGTAGGCGCACCCTGTCCGTCGAAACCCTGGCTCCAGTCAGGTTGAAATGTTCCCGTTGTAGAAACACCTGTGTCACTTGCACTGTACCCTATAAAATATACAAATTCACCGATTGGGTCTACCCGAACACCCCTTCCACGATCTTCAAGTGTACCACCCCAATAGCTACACCATTTCAGTGCGCCTGTGGGGCTGTATTTCGCGAGCAGGTAATCCTGTCCACCGGAACTATGATCGCGGTAAGCATTTTTCTTAATGCCAAATTTACTGCCTGTGCTTCCATTGATATAAATATTACCACTGGGATCAGCATCCACACTTCTACCATGATCTTCACTTTCGCCTCCTAAAAAAGTACCCCATACCAGTTCACCTGAAGCGGTCCATTTGCTAAGACACAAATCTGAATGGCCATTATTTAAAGGCTGCCATGCATCCGCAGTGGAAATGCCACTATCACTATTAGAATAACCAACCATAATAATATTGCCATCATGGTCTTGTTTTAACCTGCGGATAATGTCCTCATCTTCACCTCCATAATAAGTAGCCCATACCCGGTGACCTGAGGGATCGAAATAGGCAAGTATTCCGTCTTCAACACCGGCAAATACCTCCTGGTGCATGCCATTTCCAAGTGTAGTGATACCATCAGGGCTTGTAGTGTGCGCACCTAAATAAATATATTCGTCTTCATTTACGATGCAGGCCCTTGCACGGTCAAGGCCGGATCCACCATAATACGTTCCCCAGAAGCGCACTCCATTCTCATCATATTTCTCAATGTAAATGTCTATATCCCCTATTTTCTCTGTTTGATAGGCACCTGAAGATGCGATGTTATCTGAACTGTAAGTTCTTCCTGTAATAATTACATGATCCTCGCTGTCGACTGCGAGTCCCCGGGCTTCATCACTTTCCAATCCACCTGCATAAGTGGCCCATACGAGCATTGGATCAATTACCAGCGACTGTTTAACATCGTAAAGAGGAACGTTGAAACTGATAAATTCACTTTGCTTTCTGAATGATACGTTTACCGGCATTACTTTCAAACCCTGTTCATTCTGCAGGTAAGATTCCGGTATCATTTCGAAAATATGGCCGAGGCTGTTGGAGGTTTGTAATGTTCCGTTTTCCTGTACTTCCTGGTTATTCGCACCATGATATTTATAACGGATGTCATTTACATTTCCACCAGGGCGAACAACAAAATCATAGGCCAGTGATCTTACAGGATATTGCTCCGGGCTGGCAATCATTAC
>JBDSEW010000459.1:0-3297 GCA_039919825.1 Chitinophagales bacterium
AAGGATTTCTGGGAATACGATCCGGTTGGAGATATGTGGTCACAGAAAGCTGACTTCGGAGGAAATAAGCGGTCTGGTGCAATTGGATTCTCCATCGCGAACAAAGGGTATATCGGAACGGGCTACAGTTCACCGGTTTATTATAAAGATTTCTGGGAGTATGATCCCTCAACGAATACCTGGACACAAAAAGCCGACTTTGGTGCCAGTGCCAGGTCAGATGCTGTAAGTTTCATTATTGGCAATAAGGGATATGTAGGAACTGGTCGAAGTGGCACTTTCCCTAACCAGGTTTATTATAAGGATTTATGGGAATACAACCCTGCTAATAATATATGGACACAGAAAATGGATTTCACGGGAGGTACACGATACGGTGCCGTCGGCTTCGGCATTGACAACAAAGGATATTTAGGAACGGGTTCTGATGGAGTTTATAAAAAAGATTTCTGGGAATATACTCCTGAAGAATGCATAGGGTTGACCTTGTATGCTGATGAAGACAACGATGCATTCGGCGATGCAGCCAATATTTTTTTTGCAGCCGATTGTATTGTCCCGGTTGGTTACGTTAATGATAGTACCGATTGCAATGATAGCAATGTGTTGATAAACCCTGGTGCAACTGAAGTCTGCGACAACTTCGACAACAATTGCGACGGGAACATTGATGAAGGCCTCCTCCTGACCTTTTATGCTGATGCCGATGGAGATGGCTTTGGAGATGCGGGCAATGCTGTATTAGCGTGCGCATTGAGTGCAGGGTTTGTTACTGACACCACCGATTGTGATGACACCAATGCAACCATTTTTCCAGGTGCACCGGAAATTTCCACTAACGGGATTGATGACAACTGCGATGGTTACATCGATGAATTCGGTACGGGCATCGAAGAAGTAAAGTCAATTTCCTTATTCAATATTTTCCCCAATCCTGCAAACAACCAAACCACCCTTCAATTCACACTTCCTCATACATCTCAAGTGAATGTTGCTGTTTTTGATTTGAGTGGAAAAAAAATCAACTCACTTATTGATGATGAAATGCAGCAGGGGAATCATTCACTGCAACTCTATACCACTCAATTTTCAAAAGGAGTTTATTTGTTAAGGATGAAGAGTGCTGATGGAATTCACAATGAGAAATTGATCATTCAATAAGTATTTTTCATTTTTTTCTAACCTGTTATCAGATGCAGCACGCTATAAAATTTAAGCAAAGAATCCTGCTTCTCTGCCTGGTTATCCTGATGACTTTCTCACCTGCTACCTCTCAGAATATATCCCGGCCCAATATCCTGGTGATCCTGCTCGATGATGCGCGGTATGATTCATTCGGCCCCAATGGAGGCCCTGATTTTTTTAATACACCTTCGATCAATAGTATTGCCCAGGAAGGTGCCAACTTCAAAAATTATTTTGTCACCACTGCCGTTTGCGGACCCAGCCGTTCTACCATTTACACAGGTTTATACACCCACCACCATGGTTGTGTGGAAAATGGTGATTCGCCAAATCCTGGCCTTACTTACGTTTCTTCTATTCTTCAGGACGCCGGATATTACACCGGCTTTATAGGAAAATGGTTGTACAATTTTAAAGTTCCTGATACACCTGTAGGTTTCGATTATTGGGCAGTAACCGATTCATTCAAACACATTGATCCTGTTATAACATTCAATGATGGATCGCAGGTACAATATTACGGACATGACTCAGAGATCTATACAGACCTTGGCCTCGATTTCTGGAACAACAAAGCACCAACGTGTCAGCCATGGCTGCTGTTTATGTCGCACCGTGTTCCACATACACCGTTTAACCCACGCGAACAGGATACGGCATTGTATGACAACGAGGTGAAACCGTTTCCTTCCAACTTCGATCATTATCAGAAAAACTTTCCCTCTCATCTTTATCCAGGTAAAGAATATTTGCTGAATTCGGATTCACTTACAAAGGAGATTGAACGCTATTTCGAAACATGTTATAGCGCAGAAGCAAGCACGGATAGTCTTTTAACCTGGCTTTCCAACCATCATTTGTTAGACAGCACACTGATCATTTTTACCAGCGACAATGGATATTTGTTTGGGGAACATAAGCTGCACTTGAAGCTGCTGGCCTATGAGGAATCAATGCACGTTCCCTTGTTCATCAGGTATCCTCCGTGGTTTGCGCCAGGCACAGTGATTGAAAACGAGATTACAGCCAATATTGACCTGGCACCAACACTGTTGGAAGCAGCTGGTATTCGGGATACCTTCCAGATGGATGGTGAGTCAGTGCATTCACTTGCTAACGGAACAACACATCGTCCGTACTTTTTTTTCGAACATATTCCCAATACGGGAGTCAGTTGGGAAGCGGTAAGGTCTCTCCGCTACAAGTATATCTATCATTTTTGCAGCAATCAGACCGAAGAATTTTTCGATCTACTCAATGATCCAGGAGAGAATACCAATTTAATATTTGATCCTGCTTATGATGTGCTTATCGACAGGTACCGTTTCCTGCGGGATAGTCTGAGGATTGCAACAGACGACACTGTCAACCCTTCACCTGGCGGATGCAGCCTGAATTCTTTTTTCTATGCAGATGCAGATCAGGATGGGTTTGGAAATTATTCAATCCGCCTGGAGTTACCGAACAAACCATCCGGTTATGTAGCAGACAAGACGGATTGTGATGATGCAAATGCTTCGGTCCATCCGGGTGCAAATGATATCTGCAATGGCATCGATGACAACTGTAATCATTTGATTGATGAAAATGCAATCATTGCAACTATAACACCTGCCGGAAATGTTTCCGTTTGCGAGGGCACTGAAGTTTTGCTTACCGCAAATGGTGGTGCCGGAATAAGCTATCAATGGATCAGGAAGAGTAAAAATCTTGTGGGAGAAACCAACCAGTCTTATTCAACAAAGAAAGACGCCAGTTATAGTGTGTTGGAGACCAATACATTTGATTGCGCTGCCACTTCTGCAAAAACTAAATTAACGGTACTTGCTGTTCCTGCAGCAACTATTATCCCGTTGACGGCCACTGATCTTTGTTTTGTGGATACAGTTATCCTGCAGGCAAATGGTGGAACAGCTTATACCTATCAATGGAAGAAAGGTTCGAAGATACTGGCCGAAACGAACCAGGTAATTAAGACTACAAAATCCGGCACGTATAAAGTAACCATAACCAATCAGCAGGGGTGCAGCAAAACTTCCAATGGATTTAAGGTGACTAATAGCTGTAAGGAAGGAGAAATCTCCCCCGAATCTGCAACCATGAGTGTTTTTC
>JBDSEW010000476.1:0-5330 GCA_039919825.1 Chitinophagales bacterium
CTAAGCTAACGGTAACCTATACCCTGAACAGCGATAGTCAGAAACTTCAGCCAAATGCCGCAGCAGCATGGGAAGTGGAAGTATTCCCGAATCCTGCCGCTGAAAATGTTGTGTTTGACTTTAATGACATCAATGATGGTGATCAGCTGCAACTTTCTATATTTACTATTACCGGACAACTAATCCGTAAAGAGTTGATTTCCGGTGCTGATACTTACAACATGAACATATCTCAACTGAATCCCGGGATGTATTTCTTTGACGCAGAAAATCAAACCACCAATACCCGTTATTCAGGAAAGTTTTTGAAACAATAAAATAACACGAGCTATATATTCTTTAAGAAGCTGTTTTGAAATCATTAAAAAAAATTACTTGCCCAATGTTTCGACAAGCTCAACATGAACTCCGAGGGCCGGTCACCCTGAACCTCCTTCGACAAGCTCAGGACAAGTTATCGAAGGGTTGCGGAGGTATAGAAGAATTTCAAGATCATTTCAAAACAGTTTCTAAGAGGTTGTCTCAAAAGGTCCGGAGGAGCCGTCATGCCGAATTTATTTCGGCATCTGCTCTCTTTGATGGACAGATCCTGCCCACAGGATCCTTCGGAAAACAAGTTCAGGATGACTTTAAGACTTTTAAGACAACCTCTTTTTTTTGCTACCGCGACAGTGGTTTGCATTTTATTTCATTCGGAAAAACATTGCATGCTTCAAATTCCGATTGACAGGATTGCATCAGTCTTCATTTCTTACCAGGAAAATCAGTCATGCAGATTATCATAGGGCTACTCTCCTACCACTACTTTCTGAATTTGAATGGGCTGATTATTTGTGTTTGTAATCCGTAAAAAATAAATTCCCGGCTTCATGCCATTCAATGAAAGCGTCGCCGGCAATTGTTTTTTGTTGGCAGTATAAACTTCTCTATCCATCACATCAACTATTGACAAGCGTACTTCACTGCTTACAGAATATTGAGCAAGTGCGATATGCAATTCATCCACAAAAGGGTTAGGAAAAACAACAATCGTCTTATCTGCAGTTATTTCGTTAATGGTGGTAGTGGTATCAGCAATAGTGAAAGGAAAACTGCAGGCAAATTCCTGGTAAAACAATGTATGCAATTCGAGGTAACCTGTAAAAGGTAATGTGAGTGGTGCAACAATCGTCATCGTATGCGCCTGAGGCCACGTTCCTATGCCGAAATAATTCACGGTTTCTTTGGCAATGGTATCCAGGTTGTTATCGAGCAAAACAAAACCAGGATAGGCAAACAGCTCAGAGGATGGATTGGCAACATAAATAGAAATAGTATTGAGGCCGAGTGAATCAAAGGCGCAGCAGGTGATTACAAGTGAATCACATTGCGGGAGATTCTGTGACTTCGTAAGAAATGGAAGTAAGAACAGTAAACAAAAAAAGGACGGTTTCATTCAGGTTGTTATTGGTTATCTTGTTTAAGAACAATGATCCTTGCAATTCACTTTATTCACACCTTCAAATTTAAATGATTGACGGCTACTTGCCTGTGAGTAATGGTTTATGCTTCTTATTTCGCTCCAGACTTTTTCTGCCTCTCCTCATCCTGCCTGAGTGTAGCCAGAAAACGCACTACCTCTTTTTTCCCTTTGGAAGAAGTATGTGGTTCCACCACCCTCGCAAGCAGCGCCAGGTAATGTGCGATGATCCATTCAATCTTCTTTTCACGGAAGCTCACGCTTGCTTCAGATAGCCAAAGCCGGCTGATAAAGGAACACAGGGAAACGAGGTCACCGATTTCTTCATCGGTAACCGACGTGGCAAGTTGTCCCGACTGCCGAAAGCTGAGTATTGCAGAACGCAGAGAATTCCATCTTTCCTGCTCGGTCAGCTTATACCTTCGGTAAAAATTCGGGTAGTTCCGCAAAAGTTGTACAAAGCTTAGCGGAAGGCAACGATACTGGTACTGATTCTGAAATACCCGTTTGTGACTTTCCAGAAAATCGAACAGGGTAAGGTTCGCTTTGCCGAAAGCATTGAAGGTATGTTCATTTGCTTTCCTGAGGCGAAGGCTTATCTCTTCCACCAGGTTTTCCTTGCGGGGGAAATAGTACGTCACATTTCCAACGTGAA
Source organism: Chitinophagales bacterium (assembly GCA_039919825.1). Taxonomy (GTDB): domain Bacteria; phylum Bacteroidota; class Bacteroidia; order Chitinophagales; family UBA10324; genus JACCZZ01. Next base: position 2,115 of record JBDSEW010000476.1, read on the forward strand.
GATCGAGATCGTCTGCGAGCTCGCGGATGCCGATGTACTCAATCCCTTTTTTGTTAAAGAGCTCCAGCGCCCGGACAAAGATCATTTCGCGGGTTGAATTTTTTTTTCCTTCTTTCATTTGTACAACATCCTAACATTAGTATCTTTGGACATTGTCCAAAAATAAAAAATTATGTACACTTACCCGCACACCATTCAAAACAAACAAGGCGAAAAGCTGGTGTTTCTCCGAAAAGTTGCCGACGCTTCCGGCGACTGGCTGGAAGTAGAAAACTTCGTTCAACCCAAAGCAGGCCCGCCGATGCATGTGCACTGGAAGCAGGATGAATCACTTACTGTTGTGAAAGGAAAGATCGGCTACCAGCTACTGGACGGTGAAGAAAAATTTGCCGGTCCCGGCGAAACAGTCACCTTCCACAGTGGAGAATGGCATCGCTTCTGGAATGCCGGCGATGAAGTACTCAATTGCAGCGGATGGGTAAAGCCAGCGCACAATATTGAATACTTTCTCACCGAGATATACAAGGCGATGGACAATGGAACAAACAACCGTCCGGAGGCCAACGCAGCCACCTTTTTAATGATACGTTACAAATCAGAATTTGACATGGCGGCCATTCCCGGCTTCGTGAAAAAAGTGATCCTGCCGGTTCAATTCTTTATCGGCAACCTGCTGGGGCGCCACAAGCAATTCAAAGATGCGCCGCAGCCAGTGCGTTGATATTACCACTTGTGTATTTCCTGAGAGGCAAGGTGCGCATATTACATCACTGTAATTCGCAGGCGGAGAAGCAGTTAGCCAAATGATTTCAGTATTATCACTGATAAGAGCAGCAGATCAGGTGGCTACCCTGTTTTACTCATTTTCAAATTACCACAACTGTGGCATTTTTAGTCATGGCCGTATAGCTGAATACTATTTCTACGGAGCTCAGTAATTTAAAGAAGGCAATGTGCAGCCGCTCTCACATTAGTCGGCGACTGTGCTATTAAAAATTGGTGGTGTGTACGCCTGGGTTCTCCGTTTAAAGGCGCTCTTCTAATATTTTTTTGCTACGCAGGCGCTAAGGCTCAAAGAAAAAAATCCAGCACTTTCATATGTCGAATTAATACCGAATACGTTTACACCACTATCCTATACGGGTGCTTACCAAACTGTCGCTAAATGGAACCGTCATGCCGAATTTATTTCGGCATCTCTGCCGAATTGCGAGATCCCGATCCCGATAATCGGGACGGGATGACAGCTATGATTTTACTTTTTTTTCAACCATCAATGCGACAATTTGGTATGCACCCATCCTATACCCATACGTTTTGTTTTTTATTCATTTGAGTATCTTTAAATGTATAAACTTCATCACTATGAACAACATCTTTATCGGATTGCTGATCTTCTCCGTTAGTCTGGATTTATAATCCGAGCTTATTGAGTTAGGGATTTTTAATCCTGTTTTTAACCTTGTGTGTTCATTTATCAAACCGTAAATAGAGCCTTCAAATACCAGGCAAATAATCCGAAAGGAAATTGTTTTGCTACGTCAACAGTAGTTCTGGATTGATTGATGCTCAATTTTTGAATGTCGTGAATATTATAGGATTAAAAATCCAAAACTTAACCCGACGGGATTACTAATATTACTAATCCCGACCAACGGGTTGCTGGAGGTAACATCCACCACGAAAGCCATTCTGATTCCACGCACGTAAAAGACACAGCGAGATGCAATTGTTGCTCTAAGGCAGGTTTTGCTGACCTTTCAAAACAACAGCACGCCCGGTTTTTTATTATTATGGCGGAAGTACATGGACGGCCACCTTAATTTTGTCGTCGCCCACACGGAACTCCCACTCTCGATAGCGCAGCAACTAAAACGAAGAGCGTATATGATATGGCTGGAGATGTAGAAAACCTACATGTAGCAGACAATGAGTTGTATTTTATAGTAGTAAATCCAGATAATTCCTTTCCTGTAAGTCATCTTTGCCAAAGCGATGACACAACTGCAGGAACATTTCAGATTGATTTTTTTCCTGCTGTTGTAAGCGAATTGTCAACAGAGGTGTCGGGTCAAATTCTTTTGACAGATGGAAATCTTATGTTCCTGGGTTTGAATGATGAAGCTACCGGTACTGAAGTTGGAGATATGAAGCTGCAGGCAATACAGCAATTCAAAATCCTGTATCCTCCATTTCCCCGCTCTTTGTTTTCCAAACCCGTCTTCATCAAGAATTTTTTAATTCAATATCCAGGGACTAAAGAATACGGCGCTACTCGAATTGAGTGACCTATCAGGCAGAAAGATTTATAAAAATGAAATTGGTATGGAAGCAATGAAATAAATATTTCGGCCTTTTCGAAGGGGCTTTACATTGTTACCATCAGCAACGAAGAACTGCGGACTGTTGCAAAGTTGATTAATGAGTGAGGAAATTTTATAACTTCATCATTCAATAAATAATGATTTTTATAGCTGCTCCTTGCATATTTCAATCATCTTTACTATTAAATAAAAGGAACTACCCTATGAGTGCTTTGAAGAAAAACACCTTTGCAAAAACTCCAACGGGAGTAAGCGGGCTGGATGAAATAACAAGCGGAGGTTTCCCAAAAGGACGGCCTATCCTTATCTGTGGAAGTGCCGGTTGCGGGAAGACTTTGTTTGCGATACAGTTCCTGGTAAAAGGAATTGTGGAGAATAATGAACCGGGAGTATTCATGAGCTTTGAAGAATCCTCAAAGGATTTATCTGAAAATGTTAAGTCGCTGGGATTTGACCTCGAAAAATTAAAAGCAGAAAAGAAGTTGCGGGTAGATCATGTTCGAATTGAACGGTCTGAAATTGAAGAAACAGGGGAATATGACCTGGAAGGATTATTTATTCGCCTTAACAATGCAATTGATACGATTGGTGCAAAACGTGTAGTGCTGGATACAATCGAAACGCTGTTTGCTGGAATGGACAACATGGCATTGCTCCGTTCTGAGATCCGCAGACTTTTTCAGTGGTTGAAGGAGAAAGGTGTTACCACCATCATAACAGGAGAAAGAGGAGAAAATACATTGACGCGTCATGGATTGGAAGAATATGTGTCCGATTGCGTGATATTACTCGACTTCCGTGTGATTGACCAGATTGCCACACGGCGATTGCGCGTGGTAAAATACAGGGGCTCCACGCATGGCACCAATGAATATCCCTTTCTGATTGATGA
>JBDSEW010000046.1:0-3871 GCA_039919825.1 Chitinophagales bacterium
ATCGATGATCACAACATTGATTCAGTGCACACTGCTACCTACAGGCATGCACAATCTGAACTTCCTCCGGCAGCGTTTGAAAAATTGACAGATGCTTCAAACGATTACCGGAAGAAAAATTTTGAGAATGCGGCATATTTTCATGAACAACTTCCATTGTACAGCATTAAGCCGTTTTATGTGCTTCTGATCTATCTTTTTTACAAAGCAGGTGTATCACTTATAGCAGCAACAATTCTTCCTTCTGTTCTGTCCTATATTTGTATCGGTGCCTTGTTGTTTTTGTGGATGTCAGGCATCATCAGTCTATTGAAAGCTTTAATTTTTAGTGTATTAATTATGTTGTCTCCCCCAATGTGGGAAATTGCATTGTCGGCTACACCAGATGCCCTCAGCGGCTTTCTCGCATTTTTAGCTTTCTTCCTGATTGTTGAAAAGAGAAAAATAATCGCAGGGCTTTCCCTGCTTTTACTCTGTATAACTGTAAGGATTGATTTTGTATTCCTGGCTTTAATGACCTTGTTTTTTCTCCGGTTTTCCAAAGCAACTGAAAAGCGAATCACCTTAAATGTATTTCTGCTTTTTTCAATACTGAGTGTTCTTATTTTTAGTGTCATCGCATTTGGCCCTGGAAATTTTAACCGGAGCACGATTGGATACTATACGATCGTTCAATCTGATTTTGTTCAGCAGTTTGGATATAATCCTGGAGTGCAATATTTGGTGTTATTGGTAAAAGGAATCTATGGCAGCCGCTATTCGGTAATCTCCCTGTTCTTGCTTTTAGCAATGGTGCTGTTTTTTATATCAAAGAATATGGTCACTTCAGAAAAAAAATTTGAGCTTCAAATTGTTTTTTTGCTGCTTCTCAACATTGGAGTAAGATACCTGCTTCACCCTGTAATCGAAGACCGCTTCCTGGTTGCTCATTACCTTATCATCACCGTCATTTTCCTTAAAACTCTTTTTGGACAAAAAATGGATGCATCCATTCGCCACCAATGATCAACCCAAAAAAAAGTTTTTCGCAATACCTGAATATCCGCAAGCTTCACCCGGTAGCGGTAGACATCAATGATCCGGTAAAAATTTTTTTCGTTCACCAGGATGCTGCTTACGACATCACAAATTACCATGCACTGGTCTCCCTTAAGCCATTTGCAATTGCGGTAAATGCAGCTGCGATTAATTTTTTGAATCCTGCCAGGGCAACTCTGCGAATTGTGGACAATGAAAAGGTGCTGGGTATGTTGCACCTTAAAGCCTGTGCAACAGAGAAATTTAACGATATAACATTGAATGTGTATGAAGCTGCGTTACCTGGTTTTTCAATCTCATTTTCAACAGCAGTTTGGAATGCCTTTTTACTGCAGGTGAAAAACAAGACCGACAAACGATCACAAAACTTTGTGGTTCCTCCATGGGAATTATTGAAATTGTTCGTTTACAGCTTAAAGCCACGGCCTGTCTTCCTGGTCTCGGTGCTTCATGAAAAGGGGTTCGACGTTTTTCCCATCGACATTGCGGGAACCATCTCTGAAACGCAATGCATGTTCAGTATTCGTTCCACCAGTGCGGCTATTGCCCACATTCTCACAACAAAAAAAATTTGCGCTGCAGCTATCCCATATGAGCAAAGAACGGCAGCATATCAGCTCGGCCGGCATCATGCAGGCGCAATCGTGCCGGATGAATTGAAAGCATTGAATTTTATTACCTCTGAACAATGGAGGATACCGATCCCGGCTTTTGCTACGGATGTGCAGGAATTAATTTTAGAGCATAGTTTTCAAAAAGGGGTACACACACAATTTGTTTTCAGGGTGATAAACAGCTATTCGCTTATAACAGCACTGCAGTTGGCGCATACACCCTGGTTTAACCGGAAATATTTTAAGAATAGCTTTGACCTTCGAAAATAAAAATGGGCATGCTGAAAAAATTATTCAGAAGATCAACCTATCGTGGCATTCAAACAAAACTGTTTCCCTATAAATTAGTTGCCGATGAATTTTATGATGCCTTGTATGTATCGATGAACGGAGCTACTTTATTTGTACCTGAAAATATCTACTGCATTGATTATGCCATCCGACATTTACCGACGGCGGATCCGGTGGTGGAAATTGGATCATTCACGGGCATGTCAACCTGCATGCTCAGTCATTATCTTTCTAAATACAAAAAGCAAAATGTATTGTTTAATGCCGACAAATGGGAGTTCGAAGAGAAAGAGAAAAATTATTACACCCGCGTGCTGAATGTCTCGCCTGCAGAAATGAAGCACTACATCAGAGAATCTTTTCTGCGAAACCTTCAGCTGTTCAGCCGTCACCGTTTGCCTGCTACAATCGAACTTTTCTCCGATGAATTTTTTCAGAACTGGCAATCAGGCAAAACGCTGCAGAATATCTGGGGGCATCCCGTGGCGCTTGGCGGCCCGATCAGCTTTGCATACCTCGATGGAAACCACCAGTTCGAATTCGTTAAACGGGATTTTGAAAATGTCCATCGTCATTTGGCGAAGGGTGGTTTTGTCTTTTTTGATGATTCAGCACCAGGCATTAATTCCGGTATGCGCGATTTTATAATGGAAGTGAAGGCAAGGAGTGATTATGAAGTGGTGCTTAAAAATCCCAATTACCTCGTGAGAAAAATTCAATGACCTGCATAGCAGCGCATTCAGGTAATTTTTCTTCCCACAAAAAAATAGGTAATTCCCTGCAGCCATTGTGCCAATGCCATTGCAACAAATACGGCAGTAAATGATAAGGGCATGCTGTTCAACAAAAGAAGAATCAGTCCTGCGCTGCAGCAAATAAAAATGCAGGAGATAACCACAACTACCTGCTGGCGGTTATTTTTAAAGAGTCGGTAGATCAGTGGGGCATAATAAAATCCCGGCACCACGATCAGCCAGCCAAGAAAAAAAATGACCGGATCGTAGTGAAACCGGTAAACGAATTCCAGTATCACCGACACTGTAAATACGGCCGCACTTGCGATCATCATTCCCACGATTAATAAGCGGAAAGCCATTTTACGGATAGAAGCAACAGGTAGCCGGTAGATAATCCGGAGATAAGGAAGCAACAGAATGGGAATGGAAAGTTGTGTGGCCTGCAGAAAGCTCATCAGTACCTGGTACCGTGCAACTTCCGTTTTGCTGAACAGGGAGGTAACACAGATGAGGTCAATTTTGGAAGCCAGCATGCTGGTGAAATACAGCAGGAAAAAAGAAAACGCAGCCACAAAATAGTTGCTGGTAAAACCTTTGAAAAATACCGGCAAAACTTCTTTCCTGTATAAAAATACAAGTACCAAAGTTTTCAGGAATTCAGCTCCGGCAAACCAACCCAGCAATTGCTGCAGGTCAGCAGGGTGAAAACAATAAATTCCTGCGCCTGTCAGAATGAATCCGAGTAATTCGAGTAATATGGTGGTGATAAAATTTCTTTTGAATACGATCACCGAATCATACGACATGTAAATGAATCTTGACACGAGGTACAATGCTGTCCACCCTTTTACAGGAAGCGAAAGCGGAAGAAAAATGAGCAGCACCAGTAAAAGTGCAACAATGCTGCTGCGGCTGCCGAAGCTCTGCTGCCACAATGCTCCAAGCGCGGTGGGTGCAGCACTGAAATCGCGCACCAGATAGTCTTTATTTCCCCAGGCAATTATGTTTCCGGCAATACCTGCCCAAAGCAGCACCTGAACCATTTCGCCCCACAAACTGGCATTGAGCAGCCGCACCACCAGTGCCGCCATCACCACATTAAAAATTATTGGAATCAGGTTGTAGCCCGCGCTCACACTGAGCAGCAATAACCGCTGACGGAATTTTTTGAAGGGTAATGACATCAATAAG
>JBDSEW010000200.1:0-4163 GCA_039919825.1 Chitinophagales bacterium
ACATCTGCAAACGGATCAATACCTGGTCGGAAGCACAGCTCGATCAATATATTCTTCCGCATCCGTTGCTCGGAAAGATCACTATCCGGGAGATGCTTTACTTTACGATTTATCATGCGGAGCACCACGAAGTTATTTTGAAAAGGGAGCAATCCAAAGGCTGATGGAATTTAATCAGGGTCTCTTAAGCCATCAATATTAAATTACTTACTGGACTATCAGTATTATTAAAAGTGGACTATTCAGATGGTCCGGTTGAGAAATAGCTTTACAGCCAATATCAATTCATCAACCACTAAAAAAATCCGGTAACCCATGAAAAACCATTTTGTCACACGTTTATTAAGCATAGCGATCCTCATCCTCCTCATCACTTTTAATTTTATGAATGCACAGTCGAAAAGCAGCGTCAATTCAATTGCTGAGATCGTATCTCAGTTACCTGAACCTGCTTCAGTACAGTTTATCATTTCAATTCCGGCTGAGTACTCTTCCACCATCATCCGCGAGAATGTAGAGAATGGCAGCTACTTCTGGTTTAAGAAGTCAGATGGCTCCAAACAATTCCTTTTCCAGGTAAATAAAATTTCTGAAGGCCAGTGGATTGGGATTAAAGGCCAACTAAACAATCCTGTTATTCTTGATCACAAAAATGGTAGTGTTTATTATGTGCAGGTTACGGATAAAAGCCGCATCAAAGGAAATGATGCTGTTTTATACGAACAGGTTTATGGACGCATTCGTCAAATGATCGGCACTATCGTGATTACTGATGAAGGGATTAAATGAAAAATTGCCGGCCCTGACTTGCAAAATAATAGAAAGCAGGAGTTTAATTCACCGCTTAAAGAATTGGTAAAAAGTTATTAGCCAATAGTTGATTTATAAAGAAACCGGTCATTCTAAAAGATGAGCGGTTTTTTTTGGAAGGTGAACTCAATTCTATTTAACGGGAGGTGTACCCGCGAATAAATTACCTGCTCCATCTGCATAATCAATACATTCGCAAAATCATGGAAACACCTTCCGCACCCAATCCTGAGTTGCTACTGCAATTGGTAACAATGGAAATGCCCTACGGAAAATTCAAAGGCACGTTGCTTTGTGATCTGCCGGTACATTATTTGGAATGGTTTCAGCGTCAGGGATTCCCGCAAGGGAAGTTGGGAATATTGCTGGCTACGATGTATGAAATAAAACTAAATGGACTGGATCAACTGCTGACGCCACTACGATCAAAAAAATAGCGCATGCTTTACCTGAGAGGTATCAAATGCGCTGTACTATGGTATTAAAAAGTATTTTCGATGGATGAAAGCAGCTACTATTCATGAACTCAAGGAGGAACTGACACATCTTCCTGCAGCTCAGGTGCTGGCATTGTGCCTTCGCATGGCAAGGTTTAAAAAGGAAAACAAAGAGTTATTGACTTACCTGCTATTTGAAGCCCATGATGAACAGGGCTATATTGAAAATGTAAAAGCGTATATTGACTTACAGTTTGGTGAAATTCCACCGGATAATAATTTATATCTCGTAAAGAAAAGCCTTAGGAAAGTATTGCGGGCGACCAATAAATACATCCGCTACACCGGTGATAAAACAACCGAGCTCACACTGCTTTTATACTATTGCACGAAGCTGAAGAATTCCGGCATCCCCATTCACATGAGCGCTGCACTTAGCAATATTTATGAATCACAATTAAAAAAAGTAAATAAAATAGTGCCGTTGCTACATGAAGACCTGCAATATGATTTTCGGAGAGAGATTAACAGGTTATTATAGGATACAATAGTTTGTATTCGTTTACCTTATTCTGCAATCACCAGTTTCTTCTATCAGAAAGAGGAATTGTTTTCAGTCCAGAAGATTATCTTTAAAGCAGTGCGGCTGATTGTACAGGGAAAAAGGATTGATAAAAATGGAGTTATTGTGGTAGATCATTCTACACAAGTCTTGCCTGCTCCTATGGCTTCGTATAGTCTTGCGCTAGTATGAGGTTTTCTATACCAACGTTTGTTCTTCTAAAGAATTCAGACAATAAAATTAAATACTCATACTCAATCCTTTGGTAAAACTTTATCCGCGCAAGTCTGACGTTAACCTACACGGGGGAGGCTGATTTTTGCGGGAATCAAAGTTTTCATGGTAGAAGATTATCTTTATGGGGCACGGCAGATTATAGTTGTGAAAAGATAATTAATGCACAGTAAGGCATTTTTTGGTCTAACGTAGCATAACGAGTAAATGCTTTCGGATCCTTTTCTCTCAACCTTTTTGCGAAATTAGTATTATTGAATATTAATAGTTTTAAGTGGTGCATATAAATAAATTGTTCCGGAGTATCACACCAACCCTGCCGCCAGTCTACACAAACGCACAGGAAAAGGCAGGACTTGTCTGGAATGATTTAGCACAGCAACTTTTTTTAAATAATCCTTTTCTCTTGCATAATTGGAGGCGATGCTATAACGATAATCTCCCGGCCTGAAAACAATTCCTTCTTCAACAGGATTTTGATGAATGTAAATTACTTTTTGTTCCAATATCTAAGTGCTGATCATTTCTACAGATAAGATATTGACATTTAGAATGGAAGTTTCCAATAGGGATAATCAGCTATTTGTAATCACCTGGCCGGCCAAAAGCTAAATTGTAACCCAGTATTGAAATTCCTAAAACTTTTTTTTAAAGACAGGCATGTGTCTTTTTATGCAGTTAATTTATGTTTTTGGAAACACAACCATCGCCATCATCTTTTCATCTATGACAAAAAACGGCACTACAAATGAAAAAAGCATTCACCTTCGCAACCATCTTGATTTTTATTTCCTGTCAAGTTGTATTTTCTCAGGTTCCCCAAAAAGCCATAGTAGAGCATTTCACAAATACGAATTGCAGCGTGTGCGCCTCAAGAAATCCGGATTTTTACACCAACCTGAATAGTCAGACGGGAGTATTGCATTTAGCAGTGCACCCAAGTTCTCCCTATCCCACATGTTTGCTCTCTCAGCAAAATGCGACGGCCAATGATGCAAGAACAAACTATTACGGAATTTATGGAGGTACGCCACGATTAGTGATTAGTGGAACGGTAATTTCTTCTTCTGCTGATTATTCCAGTAGTGCAATTTTTACTCCTTACCTGGGATTAACCTCGCCTGCAAGCATTCGTATTGTGCAGGAAAAATTTGCGGCTGATTCTATTCGCTCAACAGTTATTATTAAAACAGAAGCAACGAATACATTAGGAGCATTATCTCTTTTTGTAGCTCTTGCAGAGGATACTGTTTTTTACACAGGAGGAAACGGTGAATCCCAACACTACGATGTTTTCCGAAAATCTTTAACCAATACAACAGGAGACGCAGTTACCTTACCTGTAATAGTTGGCGATTCAATAGTATTTACTTTCACTTCACTGTCAGATCCAATTTGGAATTTTTCCAGAATATTCACGCTGGCAATTTTACAGGAGTCAGTTTCTAAAAGTCTTGTGCAGGCTGAAACTGTTGCTCCATCAACAGGTGTTGCTACAACAGTTATCAGCAATAACGGGATGGATGTAAATGTAAAAGTGTTTCCCAACCCCGCTGATCATTTCATTACGGTGCTGTTAAGCGATAATAAATCTGCAACAATGTATTTAAGCGGCCTTGAAGGAAATTTACTAATGCAAAGTTCAATCTCTCAAAAAGAAAGCAAAATTGATATTTCTTCATTGTCAAAAGGAGTTTATTTGTTAAGAGTAAAAACGGATAAAGGAGAATTTATTCAAAAAATTAGTAAACAGTAAATGTTAAAAAATTATCGGTGCCGAAAAGGCAGAATAGAATAGTAGCAGTTTAAAGATCAGACACATGAAAAAATACTTTGTAATTGCATCAATCGTCATTTTATCAATCTCCTTAGCACAATCTTGTAAAAAGGATTCAACAAGCCAAACCAACGATGACGCGCTGTTTGCTTTAGTTGTGCAAAGCGGATACACCTATTATATTGGCACACCCGGCATCACCGCAGGTGTAGGCAACAGCCCGCATGGGTTTGAAAGAGTTCGTTTCAACGCCATTGCGCAGGCAGCATTGGACGCCAACGGAAAGCTCCCGGTAGGAAATTCCTTTCCCACAGGATCAGTTATCGTAAAAGAAATTTATTCA
>JBDSEW010000073.1:0-4571 GCA_039919825.1 Chitinophagales bacterium
TCATCAACTTTTAGTTCAGATGAAATAGAGGATTCTATGGTAAAGTGCAGGTTACTTCCCTCCTTCCGCACGTCAATAATTTTTCCGATAGTTTCTACAATTCCTGTAAACATAACTCACCGTTTATTTCCTTTATTAGCCCGAAAGCCTGAATACCAAAAGGCATATATAATTGCTTCTCACTTTCAAATTGTCCCATATCTCTTACATTCCATTGCGGGAATCGTGTTAAGTGTAATGTACGTCGTGTTAAGCAGTTCGTGCATCCTGATAATTACCTGAACACATGAATATAACCACTTAAGGTAGGCAATGCCCTGGCATTTCCGTTGGTGAAAACATCACATACATAATAATAGGTACCGGCCGCCACTTCTTTCCCTGATTTCATATCCCGTCCATTCCAACCTATAAACGGATCGGTGGTTTGGTACACGAGAGCACCCCACTGATCAAATATTTTGATGTCAATTTTTTCAACAAACCGGATGGGAAGGAATGGATGAAACACATCATTCTTGTCATCACCATTGGGAGTGAACACGTTAGGTAATATGTACACCGGACAATTCTCTACGCAAACTACTCCTGATTTCGGGCCTTCATTGGCATAAGAATCAACAGCTGCAATCGCATAACATCCGGCGATTGTATTTTCCTGCGTATGTACAAACACTGTGTCGCTCAGTGATCCAATCAATAGAAATTCAACATCAGGAGAACCTGCAAAATAGACATTAAAAGACACCACATCGTCAGCACAAGTGTGGTTTGGATTATTCCAGATCAATTGATTTGAAAAGCCTGTAAAGGGAAAGTTTTCGGTATTGCAAAGGTTTTTTAATTGAAGCACCGGTGCACACGGACCAATAGTGTCAATGGGTATATCACATGACTGTTGTGAAAGATTAATGATAGGGTCGATAAAACCCGGCGCAGAATAACTCCCGGTACTTTTCACATAATAGCATTGTTCCACACCATTTGCCAGCAATGCATCTGTATAGGTCAATGAGTTGCTGACACCTATCGAATCAAATTCTCCGGAAGCATTTTTACGGTACACGGTATAGTATTCATTCTGCCACGGAACCTGTAAAGTCCAGCTCAGTGCGACAGCATTATCAATACCTGTAGTAGTAAGATAAACACTGGAAGCAACTTCTGTTTCTCCGATAAAATTTCCGTTTGAATAAAAACCGGTCTTGTAGGAGTAAGGGTTATCCAGTGTATTCAATCCATCATCATTAAAAATGGAATCGGTTAAAGTACCGAATGTAGGTGCAGTAAATGAATCAATTCGTTGCATCAATCCACCCGGTAATCCAACAGAACGAGAGATCACATATTTATACGGACCCGGATTTTGAAGGGTGTCCAGGTCAACAGGACTCGGCTTCGACCAGGCCACATACATGGTTCCATTGCTGGTGCTCGTGGCGGTAACACTAACATTGGTGATCACAGGCACTTCTTTCAGCAACTGGCCGCACGCTTCTTCCGATGGCAGACTTTCAACATTGTTGTAAAAAAATCCAGCCGGTTCAGGTGTCTTATCGGCAAACTCAGCCAGTATGCGGTAACAATACAGTTTTCCCCTTTCCACATCCTGATCGAGGTGCTGATATTCCATCAGGTGTTCTGCAATTTTGATATAACCTTTTCCATTCAGCCCTACCTCACAATTCTCCACCACAAATGGATTGCTGCCTTCTATTCTCCACACAGAAAATCCGATGAAGCGGGCTGTATTCGCACAACTGTAAGGATTGCCCCATGAAACGAGAATGTCGTTCCCGGTAGGCGAAGCCTGCACATCCTGTGGAGGTGGCGCTACCACCGTTATCAGCCAGTTTTTGATATCCACCAATGGCAGCGCATAACTATCCTGCGCTTTAAAAATCACCTGGTAAAATGGCCCTCTGACATGATCACAGGTAGTATTCCACGAGAAGTTTCCTACTGCCTCCCCTTCGCCAGAGACGGAAGTGAATGTTGCAGGGCTGATGGCTAATTCGTAGGGTCCACCGTTGGAAGTCATGCTTACTGTCTGACCAATGTCAGGATCCGTAGCGGTTACCTCCAGGTCCAGTTTGGTACCTGCAATCACACAGGTATCAAAGATGGCTGCGATGAGTGGCGGTTCGTTATTCGTACAATTTACAATCACTTCCATATCACGCACCATGGTGCCGATGCAGATCCCCTTTCTGAATTCTTTAATCAGAATGGCAAAGTTGTAGATGGCACAATAGACCGGTGTCTTCCACTCCACCTCGCCGGTTGCATGATCTATCGTAAAAGTCTGTCCCACGGGTGTTCCGGGAATCATATTAGGATCAACATAGTTTTGAACGGGCAGGTTGGGTCCTTTTCTTGGGACAATAAAATCGAACGTTAAACTATCCCCATCAGGATCATACGCATTTGGGTTGTGAATAAAGGTTTGATACGCATTGCCATAATCAATGGGCGGATTCAGCAAAACAGGTGAACTGTTGTAATCATAATACTGCGGATCAGGAATTTTAAGTGTGTCCTCAATGTAAAAGGGCTCGTTCACCGAGTTACCACCATTGATATTGATGATGTCGGTAATGCGGTTGGGATCGGTCATCGAAAGCACATAACTTCCCATTCCCGGATAGGTATGAACTCCTGTGTACTCATTGTATTTAATATCATTTCCGATATAAACTCCATTTCCATTACCATTCGATCGTGCCAGTGTATCCTTTGTCCCATCGCCCCATATGATCTCCAGGCTATCCCTGTCAGCAGCTACCGAGCTCTCCTTGGTGTAGGTGATAATGGTTGCGCGATAGGTAAATCCGGAAAGGTGTACATAGATGATTTCACCAGCCCTGTTGTGTGTAGCAAATACTTCCGAAGAAAGCAGCAGGCTGAAAACAGCAGATAGGATTGCAGTAAAAATTCTTCGGTCAGATAATAGGAAATAACTGCGCATGAAATTTCTTAGTGGTAAACGCAAATTACAATTATTTTGGGCGTTCTAACAAACGGAAACGAGGTGCTGATATTTCCTCGGTGGCGGTGAAACTTATTCATCTTTACCTTCAACAGGAAATTAATCAGATTCAAATAAATTATTCCTTTTCAGACCATATAAAATACTGCTGCTTATTGCCACTTACTTAAATCTATCTCCAATCATAAATTAAAAATCCACACTCGAAAATTATAGTCTTCACTTCCCTTCCGTAAGGCTCGCCCACATATATTCCCTGTTCAAACGGGCAATATTCATTGCAGAAATTTCTTTCGGGCATTCTGCTTCGCAGGCAAGCGTATTGGTACAACTTCCAAACCCTTCTTTATCCATCTGTGCCACCATATTCAACACCCTCCGGCTGCGTTCGGGATCTCCCTGCGGCAGCAATGCCAGGTGGGATACTTTAGCTCCTACAAATAACATGGCAGAAGAATTTTTGCAGGCAGCCACACATGCACCACAACCAATGCAGGCAGCCGCTTCAAATGCAAGATCCGATTTTTCTTTTTCAACAAGGATAGCATTTGCGTCCGGTGCCTGTCCTGTATTTACAGAAACAAAACCACCTGCTGCTATAATCCTATCAAAGGAAGTGCGGTCAGTAACCAGGTCACGCAGCACCGGAAATCCCTTGGCGCGCCAGGGTTCAACTGTAATGATATCACCATCCTTAAAATGACGCATGTGCAGCTGGCAGGCCGTGGTTGCTTTCATCGGTCCATGAGGACGGCCATTGATCACCATGCTACATGCACCGCAGATGCCTTCACGGCAATCATGGTCAAAGGCAACAGGATCTTTTCCTTCAGTGATCAGCTGATCATTCAGCACATCAAACATCTCCAGAAACGAAGCATGATGATCTACGTTCGGGAGCTGGTATGTTTCGAAGGATCCTTTATCATCCTGGTTTTTTTGGCGCCAGACTTTGAGAGTGAGTTGCATCTTTGTGAATGGTTAAATGGTTATATGGCTAAATGGCTTCTGCGGAATCACGAAATCTAATTTGTTAACTTATCATTCGTAACTTTTATCTGAGTATTAATGGATTTAGGTAACTTCATTAATTCAGAAAAAATGTAGTTGTATTGTTCTTGTTTCATCAATTTTCTCACTTTTGTTTTTTGATTCCAATCAAGACTTTCTATTACTGAACTCAGGGCAATTCTGTAAAATCTGATCTTGTCCTTTTTTCCATACCTCCCAAATCCTTCCGCTAAATTTGCAGATATTGAATCTACAGATCTGACGAATTGCGCTCCAATAGTAACTCTTGCAAATTGATCCCAGTGGGTGATAATTTCCCAAACGTAATTACTTAAATGAAATGCAATCTTGTAACCTTCAACATCACTCAGTTTCAAAAACCGCTTAGTTTCCATATAAAATAGCCATTTAACCATTTAGCCATATAACATCTTTTCTATTTATAACTTCGCTGCGTCGGATGAACCACCTCATACTTCAACTCCTCTTTGTGCAATTGAGCATCGGTACCTTCTCCTTTAAATTCATAAGCTCCTACATACATAAATTCATCATCACGCCGCAATGCTTC
>JBDSEW010000108.1:0-5054 GCA_039919825.1 Chitinophagales bacterium
GTTATTCTACCAACTTTACTATCCGTATCTTATCTTCGCACCGATTGTCCGCCTCATTGGGAAGGCTTTAAAGAACCTGACGGAAGGAAATTCAAAAGAATCCCTCTTAATCCTTAAAATACTCCTCGGAAAACGAACGTGCAGCAGGGATTAGAACTTACGCAACCTCCATTACATTTCGCCGACACCCTGCAGAATACCTGGCGGAGGCGGTTGAAGGTATTCCTGCTTTACCTGCTTTTCATCAATATCTTCGGAACGCTTATCAAGAGTCCGCTTTCCCTGATCTACCTGGTATTTGGGGGATATCCGATGTTGTTCGTCTATCTAATCTTCACAGGCGTTTACCTAATTGATAAGCTCTTCATTAAAAAGGCCGGCTTTAACATCTTTGAAGTCATCATTTTCATGCTGCTGACCTATATCCTGCTCCAGGCGGGCTTTGTGACCAATTTCTATTTCGGGCAGCCAATATTCCTGGGCATGTCGGCTGAAAAATCATGGCTGGCGATCTTGTCAGGCATCTTTGTTTTTTACCTGTTGAAATCGAAGTCAATAGACCTCACCATGGTGCGGGACGCATTACTTTTTAGTGCATGGTTTAATCTTCCCTGGTATCTGCTGATGATCTTTGGATTAAACCCAAACCAGTTTGCAGGTACATTGTTCGTTTACTGTAATTCGATTAAGGGTGGTTGCCAGTTTGAGTTCGATATTTTTGGATTTGCCTTTGCCACCATTTATTATTTTATCCGGTATGTCAGAACCAGTCATTTCAAGTATGCATTCTTTTTCATTGGATTTTTCGCCTACATCTTCTTTATCAATCAGAAAAGAGGTACCTCCATTGCGCTGCTCGGTACAGTAGGATTGTATTTTATACTTTATGCTTCCTGGGAAAAGATTGTCTATTACACCGCTTCCTTTATGGTCATTATTTCAGCCGGCCTTGGAGGCTTGTGGCTAATACGTCCGGATATTCTCGAGAGGGTCACCCTGATGTATACAAACGTTATCCTCGCCCTTCAGGGACAAGAAACCGGGGAAGCATCTGCCGATGCCCGTATCCGGGAAACCGCTATTGCCTTTAAATATTTTAATAAACATTCCTTTAGCTGGTTTTTTGGAAATGGAAAGATCAACAACGACTGGCTGGGAGGTCCCACAGCTGAATTGGGCCACTTCTATGCATCAGACATTGGCATACTTGGAGTAGTGTACCAGTTTGGTATGCTGGGTTTAATGCTTGGTCTTAGTCAGTACTGGCTGGTATACAGAACACACCGCCGCCTGTACAAGGAATTCAAGAAAGACTACTTCTACCAGGCCATCCTGTTTTTCATCATCTTCTTTATTGTGCGTGGTATTCCTACCGGTGGAAGTTTCTTTGATCCCGGAATGGCAATCGCTGCATCATTTGGGGCCATCCACTTTTTCTTCTACTACATGCAGCTTCATCCTGAACGGAATTATCGCTGGTCTAATAAGCAGGTAATAAATTAACAGCAACTGATGAATGATTTGAGATTGCCCAACCTGATTATTGGAGGAGTTCATAAAGCGGGAACAACCTCTGTCTTCACGTATCTTTCCATTCATCCGGATGTTTGCGGGTCGTCTACCAAAGAGATTGGGTTTTTTATGCCGTTGAAGTATGGCAAAGAAATTCCGTCCATGAAAGAATATGCCGGCTATTTTTCGCATTGTGATGCAGCCAAAAAATACCGGCTCGAAGCTAGTCCCAGCTACCTGTATGGAAAGGAAGTGATTGCAGAAAGGATTCTGAAGGAACTGGGAAATGATGCAAAAATAATTTTCATCTTTCGAAATCCGGCAGACCGTTTGTTTTCGTTTTACGAAAGGAAAAAAGCCAATGCCTACCTGGGTGAGCAGATTTCTTTTGGCGATTTTGTTCGGAAATCAGCTGCCGCCGCCAGTGAAGAACCTGATGAACACCGTGAAGATGAGGAAGCATTATTTATGCGCGGAATCCGTGAGGGATTTTACATCGATTACCTGCCTGCCTGGTTCGATTTGTACGGCAACAACCTGAAAATCATGTTTTTTGAAGACCTGAAAAAGGATGCTTCATGTTTCATGAAAAACTTATGTGGCTGGTTAGGGCTTGATTTTAGCAGTTATATAACTGAAGACTTTGTAATAGAAAACCAGACTATTGCCTATAAAAACCGGTGGATGCATAAAGCGATGTTGGGGATTAACAAAAAATTTGAATCATTCTGGAGAAAAAACGTCGGATTGAAGCGAACTTTGCGCGGACTTTACAAAAAAGTAAATGCGAACACCAGCGGACGCGAGAAAATGGATACGGAAGAACGCCGCTTTTTAGAAGAACTTTATCAACCCTACAATAAACGGTTAGCTGAATTCCTAAGGGGAAAAGGGATTGCACAGTTGCCCGATTGGTTAAACTAACCCATGACAAACAAATTACCCAACTTTTTTATAGTAGGAGCACCTAAAGCAGGTACTACTTCCCTGTACTATTATCTCAAGCGGCATCCCGAAGTATTCATGAGTTCTATTAAAGAACCCAACTACTTTTCGTATGATGAAACTATAAAACAGAATCTCTACCACAAAGAAAAAGGAGTTGGCACGCTCGAAGAATACCTGGAATTGTTTGCATCAGCCAACGGCCGTCATAAGGCAGTGGGTGAAGCAAGTGTTTCTTACCTGTTCTACCCATCAGTTGCTGCAAAAATAAAAGAGTTGGCACCTGATGCAAAGATCATCATGTCACTCCGCAATCCTGTTGACCGCGCCTTCTCTCACTATTATATGGAGCATAAGCTGGGATATGTAAATGTTCCGCTGGAAGACATCGTAAACAAAAAGTCAAAGCACAAGTTTGCTCACCTCTGGTACCAGCAATATATAGAACTGGGGTTGTACTATGAACAGGTAAAGCGTTATATCGATGTGTTCGGAAAGGACAATGTGCGCATATTTATCTACGATGAGTTGTCGGAAAACATGGAAGGTATGATCCTGAACGTATTCGATTACCTCGGCATCGATCGCTCTTATATTCCTGAACTGGAAGGAAAATACAATACCTATTCCACGCCACGCAATAGCTTTTTTCACGCTATTTATGCACAGAAAAATTTAAGATCGCTGGCACGTAAAATTATTCCAAATGCTAAAGTGGAGGCCATCAAAAACCTGTTTCTTACGCGCCGCAAAAAGCCCGACAAGCACGATAAAACTGTTGACCTGATGCACGAAATTTTTAAACCCGATATTATTCAGCTGGAGAAATTGCTCAATAAAGATTTAAGCCGCTGGTATGAGTGAGAATAAAACCTTACGCGTTGCAATGGTAGAACCCATTGGAGGACATAGTGGCAATGACTTTTATGATTTCGGATTGTGCAAAGCAGTTGCCGACCAGGGTACCGAACTCACCTTTTACACCTGCGACGAAACGGATCTCGATACCAAGTTTAAATTTCCTTTTCGCACCGTTAAGCCCTTTAAGAAGATCTACGGAAAAGACAATATTCTCCTTCGCGGATTCCGCTATGCGATTGGTTCCTGGAATGCAGCGCAGGATGCATCACGCGCAGGAGCTAAGGTGGTTCACTTTCATGTGTATCATTTTGCAGGAAGAGAGTACCTGAATTTTTATTTGTTCAGGAGAAAGGGATTTAAAGTAGTTGCCACTATTCATGATATTGAAAGCTTCGACAAATACGGACAGGAAATTGATGCCGGAAAGTATGAGAAATTCAGGCGCTCTATTGATCAGATCATTGTCCACTCTGATTATGCAAAGTTGTCCCTGAAAAAATATTTTCCGGATTTCCCTGAAAAGAACATTCACATTGTTCCGCACGGTGACTCAGACTTTTTATTCAATACGCCCATTACCAAAGAAGATGCAAGGAAAAAGCTGGGTCTCCCGATGGACCAGCAGTTGGTGCTTTTCTTTGGACAAATAAAAAAGGTTAAAGGCCTCGACGTTTTGTTAAAAGCGCACGCTATTGTTCGCGATCAGATGCCGAATGTAAAATTGCTGGTAGTAGGCAAACCCTGGAAAGTTGAGCAGGAGGAGTTTGATGCCATCGTGAAAGAGAAGAACCTGGAAAAAGATTGCATCCTCAATTATTCCTACGTCCCCAATGAAATCATTCCCTATTATTTTGCCGCTGCTGATGTAGTTACACTTCCCTACCGGGAAATTTATTCAAGCGGTGTAATGATCCGGTCGCTGGATTACAGCGCTGCTATTATAGCATCTGACCTCGATACTTTTAAGAAAATTATAGTAGAAGGAGAGAATGGGGTGATGTTCAGGAATGAAGATGAAAAAGATCTTGCAGCGAAAATTATGGGCTTGTTAAGGGACGAAGAAAAGATGAAACGGCTCCGCATAAATGCAAAGAAAACAGCGGATGAAAAATTCAGCTGGAAACTAATCGGTAAAAAAGTAAATGAAATTTATAAACTCGCAATGAATGGCAGCAGCAACTGATTGTGTACTCATCACCGGTTCTGCCGGTATGGTGGGTTCACACCTGATCGATCATTACCGCAATTCACTTCCACAGGAAAAAATTATCGGCACGTGGTTTAAACCTACCATTGATGTGAATGATATTCTCAGTATCTGCAATGCCCTTGAATGTGATGTTACGGATGCGGAACGTGTTTATTCAATCATCAATCAATACCACCCTTCCAGAATATTTCACCTCGCAGCACAAAGCTATCCTACTGTTTCATGGCAAAAACCTATTGAGACCATCAACACCAACATGAACGGTACGATCAATGTGTTTGAAGCGGTGAAAAAAATACGTATTGCTGAACCTGATTATGATCCCATGGTAGTGGTGGCTTGTTCAAGCGCTGAATATGGGTTGTCCTTAACACCTGAAAATACACCTGTAAAAGAAGAAACCACCTTACTGCCGTTGCATCCTTATGGGGTAAGCAAGGTGGGGCAGGATCTTCTTTCCTTTCAATACTTCCAGAATTTCGGAATACGTTGTATCCGTGTCCGCATCTTCAATACTACGGGCGCG
>JBDSEW010000121.1:0-11520 GCA_039919825.1 Chitinophagales bacterium
ATTATTCCTTCGGTTGATTCAGGAATGGTAGCTCCCGTTTCGGTACCAATACCTACACAACAAACTGCAACCTGATTCTGTTTAATGGTCTCCAGTGCCTGTTCAACGCCTCCTTCCTGGTCTTCTCCATCACTGATCAACACAATAGCGCGATAGTGTTGCTGGTTTTCAGGAAGTGCTTTAATAGCTTCGTGCAAAGCAGCTCCAATATCGCTGCCCTGTTCCGGAACATCATCTGCAGAAATACTGGAAAGCAATAATTGCGCAGCAGTATGATCAATAGTAAGTGGCGTCTGCAAAACCGGAATACCGGCAAAGGTGATGAGGGCAATGCGGGCATCAGGCAGCTCATCGATCAGTTGTGCTGCAAACATTTTGGCAACCCCAAGCCTGTTTGGTGCTTCATCTGCCGCAAGCATGCTGTTGGAAACATCGAGCACGATGGCCAGATCGATGCCCTCGTGCCGGATAGTGCGCGTTGCATTTCCGGATTGCACATTGGTGAGCCCGATGATGATCAGTATGAATGCCATTACCGGTAAAATAAATTTCAGCAGTGGCCGTAAACTGCTGTTTCCGGGAATTAACTGCACCACTAATGCCCATTCACCGAATTGCTGTAATACTTTTTTCCGCCACCTGCGATAACGGAAATACAACCAGGTGACCACCAGGACAAGGAGCAAAGCCAGCAGGTAATATGGTTGTTCGATCTGCATCACGGTGCTGTTCTGAATATGGTATAACGCAAAACTATTTCGGCTAGCAATGCTATCGCTGCCAGTATCGCAAAGAGGAAGAAGCGCTCCTCATAACGGTTGTATTTAGTTACATCCACTTTCGTTTTCTCAAGGGTATCAATTTGCCCGTATATAGTTTCAAGTGCTTTATCGCTGGTTGCCCGAAAATACTTCCCACCGGTGACCTCTGCAATCTGCAATAGGGTGGTTTCTGCAGTCGGGCCGCCAATGGCTGCATAGGTGCTGTCGCTTGAAGTGACGGGTTGTTTCTCTGCCGCAGGAGAAAAAATTCCTATGCAGTAAGTGTGTATGTTCAGTGACTTTACCAACTGTGCTGCTTCCAATGGCTTTACCGTGCCTGCATTGTTTTCACCATCGGTAACCAGGATAATAATTTTAGTTGGAGATTCACTTTCAATAAGGCGGTTTGCTGCAGTACCCAATCCCAATCCTATGGCGGTGCCATCTTCTACAGCACCTGTTTTTACTCCCGTAATAATCTGTTCCAGTGCTTTGTGATCAATGGTAATCGGGCAACCGGTGTATGCTTCTCCGGCAAAATATACAATGCCAATGCGGTCATTGGGACGGTTCACAATAAAATCAATCGCCACCCTTTTAGCAGCTTCGAGCCGGTTGGGAACAAAATCGCGGGCAAGCATGCTCCCGGAAATATCCATGGCAATCACGATGTCAAGTCCTTCGGTAGCCAGTATATTTTTTGTGAGTACCGCCTGTGGCCTTGCCAATGCTCCAATTAAAAATGCCACTGAGATCATTCGAAGCACAAACAGGATGTGGCGCAAATAAATTTTTGAAGTGCGGGGAGCACGCAGAAACGGTGCAGTAGAAGAAAGTTGCAACGTTGCCTGTTGCTTTTTATGACGCCACAGGTACCCGGCAGTGAATAAAGGAATGCTGTTCAGGAGCCAGAACCAATCAGGATTTGCAAATTGAATCATGCAGGTGAGCCCTCCTGAACCGGTAATTGAATAGATGGATGTGTTTTTTCTACAAACTCCTTTACCGTTTTTAATATCTGAAGGTGGTCAGGTGCGGTGGGTTGTTCCTTCGCAAATTTTACGAGATCAGCCATTGACAGGTCGTAGTTCAATTGTTGAAGGAGGCCTTTGTCCAATGATCTGCTTTGCAAGGATGCAATGATCTCCTGCGTAGTATTTTCCAAAGCTGGTAAATCAAGGCCAGTCTCAATGTATTCCCTTAATACCTGCGTAATCTTCACGTAGTAATCTTTCACCTGGTTTTGTTCCCAGGGTTTTAGTTCTTCCAGCTCCCTGATGCTGTCGAATGCTTTCTCATGTGGCAACCGCAGATCTCCCGGCTTAGTTATTATCAGTTTTCTCCTACTTCTTTTTTCTACCAGGAAATACCAGCCAGCGAGTGCAATAATAACGAAAGACACTAACGGAATTACATACCACCAGACAGAACGACCTGGCACCGGGATTTCAAATGGCGGTTTAATAGAACGTGCAGCAGCTGAGGTATCTGTTTTAACAGTGGAAACATAAACAGACAGCGCAGCAGTTATTGCACTATCGGTACTGCCGTTTTGTTGAAAATAACAAATGATGGGAGGAATACTTAAAACACCTGTGTCGAAAGTAGTTACGGTGATTATTTTGTTTTCTGTTAGAAAATCTTTTTGCTGAATGGAATCGATCGCTGATTCAGAAAGCTTCTCAAAATTTTCTGAACGAATCATCTGCGGATAGTTCCACAACATTTTTGTGTTGCCGGAATGTGCTGCAGATATTTGAATACGGATCCAGTCACCAATAAGATAATTGGTGGAGTCCAGTGTAGCAGTGATGCGTATTGGCTGGGCATGCAACAGGAGAAATGGAAAGGATACCATCACCACCATCATCCTTAATCTTTTACTGATCGTGCTCCTCAAGGCTGGTGGTTAATAGTTAAACTCGTTTGGTTCTTCGTTCGAACAATGTCATCAGCGACCGGATATAATTATCACGTGTATTGATGCTAACACTGTCTACACCGCTTCGCTGAAAAGCAGCTTCCACTTTCTCTACCTGTTCCTTATATTTTTCTGAATAAAATTTTCTAAGTGCGGCACTGGATGTATCTACGCACATGACCTTTCCCGTTTCAGTATCCTGTACATTTATCAATCCCATGTCAGGTAGTGCTGTTTCTCGTTTGTCGTATACATGAATTCCCACTATATCGTGTTTACGTGCAGTGATACGCAGCATGGGTTCAAAATTTTGCGACATAAAATCAGACAACACGAATAACACACTTTGTTTCTTAATGACGTTGTTTAAAAACTGAAATGCTGCAGCAAGATCGGTTCCTTTGGAAACCGGTTGTATATCCAGCAATTCGCGAATGATACGAAGGATGTGCGAGCTTCCTTTTTTAGGAGGAATGTATTGTTCAATGCGATCACTGAAAAGGATCATTCCTACTTTATCATTGTTGCGGATGGCAGAGTAAGCAAGTACTGCACTGACTTCGGTGATCAGGTCGCGCTTGAATTGTTTTAAGGTTCCGAACATGGAGGATTCACTTACATCTACCAGTAGCATCACTACAATTTCACGTTCTTCTTCAAAAACTTTTACATAGGGATGATTCATCCGTGCAGTCACGTTCCAGTCGATCGAACGTATCTCATCACCCACTTCATATTCGCGCACTTCGCTGAAGGAAATCCCACGGCCCTTGAAAGCGCTGTGGTATTCTCCTGAAAAAAGCTGGCTGCAAAGACCTTTTGTTTTGATCTCTACCTTGCGGACTTTCTTTAGCAGCTCGGCGGTTTCCATGGAGAGGGTTTGAAATGTTTGAAATGTTTAAATTGTTTGAAGAGTTTATATTGTTTAGAGAGTTTATGTTGTTTGGCCGTTCACTTTAAAGTCTTACATCTTGAGTCTATCGTCTTACATCTTTCTTCTAATGTCTTGCCTCTTGCCTTCTGGCTCAACTTCTATGGCACTTCGACGGTGCGGATAATATCACGAATGATTTCATCAGTAGTCACATTCTCCGCTTCTGCTTCGTAGGTAAGTCCGATGCGGTGGCGCAATACATCTATGCAGACATTCTTTATGTCATCAGGAATTACAAATGCGCGGTGTTGCATAAATGCGAGTGATTTCGCTGCAAGTGCAAGGCTGATACTTCCGCGTGGTGAACTGCCATAGCGCAACAGGTTTTTAAGTTTTTCCAATTTGTACTCTGTGGGATTTCGCGTCGCGAAAATGATGTCAATGATGTACTGTTCAATTTTTTCATCCATATATACTTCGCGCACGAGATGTCTTGCACGGAGGATGTCAGCAGGTGTGATAACAGGTTGAACACCCGAAGGTGCGTCCGCAATATTCTGCCGGATGATCATCCGCTCATCTTCTTTCTCCGGATAGCCAATGATCACCTTGAGCATGAAACGGTCTACCTGCGCTTCAGGCAAAGGATACGTTCCCTCCTGTTCCAATGGATTTTGTGTGGCCAATACGAGGAAGGGCTCATCCAGTGTGTAAGTATGGTCTCCAATAGTTACCTGCCTTTCCTGCATGGCCTGCAGCAATGCACTCTGCACTTTTGCAGATGCACGGTTGATTTCATCAGCGAGGATAAAGTTGGCAAAGATGGGTCCCTGCTTTACCGTGAATTCATTTTTTTGCTGGTTGTAAATGAGTGTACCCAATAGATCGGCAGGTAGCAGGTCAGGAGTAAATTGAATGCGGTTAAATTTTGCACGGATGGCAGCTGCAAGCGTTTTGATGGCCAGTGTTTTAGCCAGCCCGGGAACACCTTCCAGCAACACGTGTCCATTGGAAAGCAGGGAAAGGATCAAGCGGTCCACCATGTAATGTTGACCGATAATTACTTTCCCCAATTCACTTCTCAGCGAATCTACAAAAGTGCTTTCCTGTTGAATCTTCTCATTCAGTTCTTTAATTGCAGTAGTTGCCATCCGGCGGAATTGAAATTAGTGAATGCGGTAAATTTATGACATTGAGGGGAATGTGTTGACAGATGATATTGAAGCTATACGGATAACCGGAAGATGGATTAAGGAAGAAAGACTTAAGACGTAAGACATGTAAGATTTAAGACAAGACGGTAGACCGGCCCAAACCCTTCAAACCCTTCTATAAGATTTAAAAGTGTCAGGTTGGCCATTAAGTCTTTGTCTTACGTCCTGGTTCATAGTTCTTTTACCAGATTTTCGAAGAGGGTGGTTAAGTGCACTTCTGCTTTGCCTGCTGTTTCAATGATGTCTGCAATGTTTACAGGTTTAAGGTTGTCGGGATCACATTCATCAGTAATAACTGATACCGCAGCAACAGGTAATGACATGTGATTGGCTACAATTACTTCAGGGACAGTGGACATGCCCACTGCATCCGCACCAATCATTCTTAAAAAACGGTATTCTGCCCTTGTCTCGAGGTTTGGTCCATTCACGGCCACGTAAACTCCTTTGGCCAATGGTAGGTTCAATTGTTTGCCAATGTTTTCCATTTTTTTTATCAGCGCACTATCATAAGGGCAACTCATGTCAGGAAAACGCGGACCAAGTTCGTCATAATTTCTGCCACTCAGGGGATTGAATGGTTGCATGTTGATATGGTCATCAATCAACATCAGCGAACCTTTCTTCATCGCAGGATTTAATCCGCCTGCAGCATTTGAGATCAGCAAATGCTGAATGCCCAGTAGCTTCATCAACCGTACGGGAAAAGTAACCTGGCTCACAGAATAACCTTCATATGCATGGAATCTTCCCTGCATAGCCAATACCTGTTTTCCTGCCAGTCTTCCGTAAATCAGTTTTCCCGCATGAAATTCCACGGTAGAAACAGGAAAGTGAGGAATGTCAGGGTAATATATTTCCCATTCAGCTACAATCTTTGCTGCAAGATTTCCCAGGCCTGTTCCCAATATTATTCCAATCTGTGGTGTACATATATTTTTTGATTTTATGTATGCCGTCGCATCTGAAAGTTTGCGCATCAGGTTTTCCATAGGAAGTATAAATTATTTTTCTGATAATTCAGGATAAATGTAAAAATCACCGGCAACTGGAAGACTGCAATGTTACTTAAATAAGGGGCATTCCTTTTATCAGGAATAGCGTTTGCCACCTATTTTTTTTCAAACCATTTTTTCACAAAAAAAAATTAAATTATGAAAAACGTTTTTACACTGCTCATACTATTTGTTGCAGTGAACTTCGGCTGGGCGCAAACTACTGTGCCTGAATTAGAATTGGAAGATTTTTCTGAAGGGTTTAACAAGCCCCTCGATATCCAAAACTGCGGTGATAGCCGCCTATTCATTGTAGAACAAACAGGAAAAATCTGGATAGTCGATGATCAGGGAAATAAATCTGCCGAACCATTTATTGACCTTACCAGCAGGGTGAAGTACGATGGAGCAGAACAGGGCCTTCTTGGCCTGGCCTTTCATCCGAATTACGCAGAAAACGGATTTTTCTATGTGAACTACATCACCCTGGAAGGCAACACCAGGATTGCCAGGTTCCACGTAACCAACGACCCGAATAAGGCTGATCCTTATAGTCAAAAAATAATATTGAAAGTGAAGCAGCCTTTTACGAATCACAATGGGGGTTGCATCCGTTTTGGACATGATGGCTATCTATACATCGGCTTGGGTGATGGCGGAGATGCCGGCGATCCTTTCGAGAATGCCCAGAATCCCGGCGAATTGCTTGGAAAAATGTTGCGTATTGATGTGAATACTGCGGATCCTTATGGTATTCCACCTACCAATCCTTTTGTGAATATGGCAGGTTATCAACCTGAGATATGGGCGCTGGGACTTCGTAATCCATTTCGCTGGAGTTTCGACCGTTTGACAGGTGACCTGTGGATTGGTGATGTTGGACAGGACAAATGGGAAGAAATTAATTATCAGCCCATGACGAGCCCGGGTGGCCAAAATTACGGATGGGATTGCAAAGAGGGAAAACATAAGTTTGAACCTGCGAATTGTGATGCCAGTGATGTACTCACCCCACCGGTGTATAATTACAAACATATCAATGGAGACTGCACGGTGATTGGAGGCTTTGTGTACCGTGGTTCTGAATTTCCGAACCTCTACGGAAAGTATGTTTACAACGATTATTGCAGCGGCAAGTACCGTGTACTTTTTCTGGAAAACAATGTATGGACCAGTGTAGATGTGCTAGAAGAAGGGCCTTTTGAATATGTTACTTTCGGTGAAGACATGCATGGTGAATTATATTCAGCCGATATTGAAGGGGGTGAAATTTTTCACGTGATCGATGTTTCTCCGTTAAAAGTTGGCACTTCTTCCAACCAGGATGCAGTTACATTGTATCCCAATCCTAATACAGGCCAATTTACCGTGAACTGGTTTTCAGCTACAGACAATACCTGCGGCATTGAAATAAGGAACGTAATCGGACAAAAACTGCTTACAGAAAGCCGTTCCGCCAGCAAGGGATTAAACACCTGGGAGTTTTCAACTGACGTTCTTGCACATGGAAATTACATTCTCATCATTCATGGAAATGACGGAGCTTTATTGACAAAGAAGTTTGCAGTGGAATAAAAAATTTATTGCAGCTATAAAATTATAAACCTCATAGGCACTTTCAGCCTATGAGGTTTTTTACTGAATCAAGATCTGCTTCGGTATCAATATCAGTCAGCTCCTTTAAGAGCTTATAAGTACCATTGATGTTGCGGATATCTACCAGCGTATCATGCAACACTTCATCTGAGCTCCACCGTTTATTTTTGAAAACGGATGCATACAATGTAGCCATGCCCAGCAAATAGTAACCACCATCGTGTGAAGGGCCTATCACAAAATTATTGGCGGGCAAAGCAGCAAATGCTTCATTGATGATTTTTGGAGTAATCTCAAAACAATCACTGCCGATGATAATGGCTTTACGGTAACCTTTACTGAAAGCATACTTAAACGCATTCACCATCCGCTTACCAAGATCGCTACCTTCCTGCACCTTCTTCTCATAAATTATTTCTTCCCAGATATCTTCCGGCAATACCTCATCGGAATAAAAAACAATTTTATCAACGTCGAGCTTCTGTGTAACCTTATGGGTATGATCGAGCAGTTGCCTGTAAATTTCAAGTGCTTTTTCTTCACCCATCGTTTTCGCCAGCCGGGTTTTTACCTTACCGGGAATGGGGTTCTTCACAAAAATCATCAGTAAACTATCGTGCTGCTTCATAGTGATTCGTTTAAACTCCAGTCATAATTTAAATAATGGATCGATGCAGTTGCGGAAATGGGTGTTGCAGACCAGCTATTCAAAAAATCAATCACGCTCCCTTTTTGCATGAAATCCTGCTGGTACCAGTTAAAAATTTCTGAGATGTCGATTTGTGTTGCAGTGATTTTATTTTTAGCAGTATCGTTGATAAAAGATTTCGTGAGTGCATTGAGCTGTGACTCTAATTTATCAGGAATAAAGGCACCGTTCATTAATTTTGGGCACGACCTGGAAGCGCAGTTGATGGCAAAGTGAATGCGGGGATCAGCAAACTTACTTCGCAGAATGTCATGCTCAATGTTGTTGAGCGAATATTTTTTTCCATCCACCGTGATGAATGGAAGGTCCCACGGTTTACCCTTATTGATGTCGCGGATGCTTTTTACCGGGTAATGCTGCAACACCAGTTCTACCGTAGCCGCATTGTAGAGGTTGATCCAGTAGGCGAACTGCTCGTTCTTCGATGCAGAAGCTGATGGAACATTGAGCCCCAGTTCATGAATGAATGTTTCCAATGCAGCCTGGTCGGCCTTCATGCTTTTATAGTCTACAACACCACTGGCAGACACATTCTTTTTCAGCCATTGATCCCACCATTCACAGGAAACAGCAGGTGCTGCATCATTTGCCGGTGCAAAAGTTGCAGCAGGAAACCAGTTGAGGAGCGAAGACATTAGAAAAAGAAATATCATTGTGCAGTTCGTTCCCTGAATTTTATCTTGCAGGCAGAAAATGAATGAAGACCGGAAGCAAAGAAAGAAAATTCCCTCCTCATCACCATAATTTTTTCATGCATCGGGAAAATGTTTGCAATTTGATCGTTTGAATCAAGGACGATTGACGAATTACGTTTTTTGATCCTTGTCCTGACTATTGTTCCTGATGCCTGACACCTGTTACCAACCTATAACAGCATCGGCGCATGACTCTGTAACGAATACACCACTGAAAATAATCACCTGACATACTATGCCTGCTTATCCTTCCCATATCAAATCAAAATTGCCAAAAACAGGCACCACTATTTTTACCATCATGTCGGCTTTAGCGCAGGAACATGGTGCCATCAACCTTTCCCAGGGCTTTCCCGATTTTTTGTGTGATGAAAGGCTGATCGCAATGGTGGAGCAATACATGCGGAAGGGTATGAACCAGTATGCACCTATGCCAGGGATTCTGCCATTGCGGGAAGCCATTGCAGAGAAAGCAGAAAAGCTTTATTCTGCCAAATACCATCCTGACACGGAGATCACCGTTACATCAGGAGGCACAGAAGCTATTTACGCAGCCATCACAGCGGTAGTGGAAGAAGATGATGAAGTAATCATTTTTGAACCTGCCTATGACTGCTATGCACCTTCCGTTGCATTAAACGGAGGAATTCCGATCTACGTAGAGCTGCAACCTCCTTCTTATGAGATTGACTGGAACGATGTGAAGAAGCTCATCAACCAACGCACGAAGATGATCATCATCAACACACCACACAACCCGAGTGGCATGGTGATGACGGCGCAGGACATGAAGCAACTGCAGAAGCTCACTCAGAATACCGACATCATCATCCTGAGTGATGAAGTGTATGAACACATCATCTTCGATGGCATGGAGCACCAGAGCGTGATGCGCTATCCTAAGCTGGCGGAAAGAAGTTTCGTAATATTTTCCTTCGGTAAGACCTACCACAACACCGGCTGGAAGATGGGCTACTGTTTGGCACCTACTGAGCTGATGCGCGAGTTTCGCAAGGCACACCAGTTCATTGTGTTCTCCTCCAATACTCCTTTTCAATATGCTTTTGCCGAGATGATGAAAGACCCTTCGCATTATACAGGCCTGCGGAATTTTTATGAAGAGAAGCGTGATTACTTTCTAAAGCTGATCAGCGGATCAAAGTTCAAGGCGAAACCTGCGTCGGGCAGCTATTTCCAGATGCTGGGCTATAAGGGCATCAGCAATGAAAAAGACACCGACTTCGCTGTGCGGCTCACCAAAGAGATCGGCGTTGCTTCCATTCCAACCTCTGTTTTTTACCACCATGCTGTTGACCGGAAGATGCTAAGATTTTGTTTTGCGAAAGAGAATGAGACGCTGGAGAGGGCGGCGGAGAGGTTGGTGAAGGTATAGATTGATAATGGAGGTATAATATGCATATTGTCCCCACTCTGTATGTGCTATTTCGGATTGGCGAATGATAGATTGCGAAAGGTGGCTGATTGACGCACTCACCCAAATCCACATTTTTAGCAGTTCACCTGAAATGTTAAGAGATTAGAAATTCAACCTGATTCATCTGTTTCGTTTTTTTAACTTTATTGGATTATGCTGAAGAGTGTTGGGATACAGGTATTATACGTACAAGATATCATACTGCTTCCATTGTACCTGGCAGTTATACTGATTTTTGCATGGCTCTACCAGAACAATGCCTATAAGCACACACTTTATGGAAGTTATTTTCTGCCCGGCCTGCTTGTAAAGATTATTGGAGGTCTGGCAGTGGGAGCAGTATATATCTATTATTATGACGGCGGAGATACCTTTTACTATTACTTCGATGCGCAGGCATTCAATAATTCGCTTAAGCACTCTTATGCTTTATTCTTTAATCTCTTGTTTCTGCCTGCGCAAACCATTACCATGTCAACGTATGAAAGCACTATCGGACTGGTGTATTTCAGGGATCCATCAGGATGGACTGCTGACAAATTTTATGGTATTTTAAGTGTGCTGTCATTCCACTCATATCCGGTGATGACCGTTCTAACTGCAACATTGACATTTACAGGTGCCTGGGCTTTGTACAGAACTTTTACGGATCTATATCCTGGCCTGTACAAACAATTTGCAATGGCCATACTATTCATGCCATCCGTTTTTTTTTGGGGGTCGGGAATTCTAAAAGATTCCATCACATTTGGTTGCCTTGGGTGGATGACCTATTCTTCGTACCTGATTTTTTTTAAGGGAAGAAAGGTGTTTAAAAATTCTGTCTGGTTGATTTTTACGAGCTTCCTCGCCATTCAGTTAAAGGCATATATCGTCATCAGCTTTTTGCCTGCGGTTCTTTTCTGGGTATTTTTTACCTATCGGAGCCGCATCAAAAATCAGTTTGTAAGAGTAGTGGCAGGGCCTGCCTTGTTTGCTGTTTCACTCTTGTTTGGGTTTTTAATGGTGCAGCAGCTGGGAGCAGAATTCTCCAAATTCTCCCTTCAAAATGTGATTGAGACAGCCGAGACATTTCATCAGTGGCATGGATATCTTGCAGAGAATTCCAATGCCTCCGGCTATGATTTGGGTGCGTTCGACGGTTCTTTAATCAGCCTTTTTTCAAAGATTCCGGCAGCAGTAAATGTCACACTATTCCGGCCCTATCTCTGGGAAGTAAACAATGTGGTAATGCTTGCTGCAGCTCTGGAAAGCACTTTTCTGTTTGGCTTCACCATTTACATTCTGATACGCAATGGTGTTGTAAGAACGCTCTCTTCC
>JBDSEW010000172.1:0-6601 GCA_039919825.1 Chitinophagales bacterium
CAATGCCACAACCGCTCCCGGATATTCCGGCGTTCCTGTAATTATACTGGATGGTACAGGCGGCAACGGTGGAAACGGAATTGAAATTACTGCCGCCAATTGTGAGATATACGGTTTGGAGATTGCCCATTTTTCCGGCCGCGGTATTTATATTCACGGAAGCACGGCCGGAAACTTTGTGATTGGTGCAGCAGGCAAAGGAAATGTGATTCGAGAAAATGAGTATTACGGTATTTCTGTTGATGGCGCTGACTACGGAATCATTGCCTATAATAAAGTAGGAACCGATGCAACCGGAACCATTTGTGCCGGGAACAGCTATGATGGCATCGACTTCATCAATGCAGCCGATCATAACCAGGTACTGCTCAATCATGTTTCGTGCAACGGATACAATGGTATACAAATAGGTGGCTCTGGTTATAATGTCCTCAAAGGAAATATCATCGGCCCTCTGAACAATGAATGCCAGGGCAACCAATACCGTGGTATTGACATTGAAGACGGTTCACAGAACAATACAGTAGGTGGAACCAGTCCGGCAGACTTTAATAAAATTGCCGGTAACCTTTATTATGGCATCGAAGTGAAGAATAGTTCTCCCAACAACCTTTTGAGTGGTAACAGTTATGTCTGTAATAATTACGGTGCCATTGCACTGAACTACGATGGCAATAACAGCATGGTTGCGCCGTCTATCACCAGTGCAAATACCTCGACTATTTCCGGCACATCATCTCCCAATGCCACCATTGAAGTTTTCAAAAGCCAGAACACAAATCCAACACAATGTACCAACACCCCTTCCAACCAGGGCGCCGATTTCATTGGCATCACCTCTGCTGACGCAGGTGGCAACTGGATTTTATCAGGAAGTTTTGCGGGTTATATAGTGGCTACAGCAACAGATGCCAATGGAAATACTTCTTCATTCGGAACCAGCATTTATACCGGGACAACAGATACACTGATCAATGAATGCAGTGGTTATATTCCATTTATCACAGCCTACTTTAATTCATCTGCATCTACGGTATGCGAAAAACAATGCCTCAACTTTACCGACCAGTCCCAAAATGCTGCTGCATGGAAATGGAACTTTGAAAGCGGAGTACCAGAAAGTTCCACACAGCAAAATCCGGACAACATCTGTTACTTCACTCCCGGAGTTTTTCCGGTGCAATTAACAGTGTACGATGCAAATGGAATTGATTCATCTGTTGCCATACTTTATATTACAGTAAATGCTACCCCTTCCATACCGTTGATAAGCCAGCAGGGAGATACGCTTTTCAGTCCCGCCTCAACTGGTTACCAGTGGTTCCTCAATACGATCATCATTCCCGGTGCAACCGATCAACAATATGTAGTAACACAAAACGGATTTTATTCAGTGGAAATAACAGACAGTGTTGGATGCACTGCAATCTCCGTGGCAACATATATTAACATTACCGGCATTCCTGGTTTGGAAAATTCATGGGTTGAAATAAACCCAATACAGCAATCTTCTGATGCCTGGTTGACCATTCATGGAATGAATGGTAAAACCTGTGAGTTTAGTGTGTATGATTTATATGGAAGGGCATTGAGTAAGGAAAAGATAATCATCACTTCCCATTTGCTGAACCATAAAATTAATTTGGGGAATGTTCCCTACGGGACTTACTATATTAAACTGATAGCGGAAGGCTACTCTTTTACAAAGATATTAGTACTACATCCTTCCCGTTAGCGACTCTTAATGTGAGAAAGATTTTCAATACGCTTTACTGTTGCTATCCTGCGATTTTCCCGCATTGTGTCACCATTTCCACAATTTATGTCCCCTGGAGATGCGGACCAGGATTTTCAGGACGATAATTCGTTCGGCATGAAAGATGCAAAGGATATCGTATCGTAAACAACAAAATCTTAACTCATGAAATCAACTGCATTATTTTTTGGATTGGCCATCGGTATCGGTATTGGATATTACCTCGCAACTGACGATAAAGATGAATTGATTGCAAACGTAAAAGATTCCGTAAATAAGGCCAAAGACATGGTTGAAAGCGGCATCACAAAAGGAAGAAGACTTGTTGATGAAATTCAGTCTAGAAGCCAGGAAGCATAATTTTTAAAGGCGCTGTGCATTCCATAGCGCCTTTCTTTTAACTATTCAAAGCTCCATCAATGAACAAATCGACGAATGTTTTTATAGGTGCTATCTCTGCGGGTTTTTTATTGGGAGTTTTAATTGCTCCTCTAAAAGGCAAATTGTTACGCGAAATATTATTTAGTCCTGATAATACTACAGACTTCGAAGACGAAACAGTAGAGACGTACAGCATTAATGAATTAATTAGCAAGGATTCTACTTCCTTTGAAGATTTAAAAGAGAAAATCAGAAACGGTAGTTAATTATTTTCGTCGTCACATTAATCTTACGATTGCCCAATTGAAAGTAAAACACACTTATGTCAGCTATAGCAGAAATGTTGCAAAAAATTACAGAAACTTCTTCCGACTATGTAAAAATTAACATGCGGATATTGAGTTTGAAGGTTTCTGACAAGCTCTCGAAAGTTCTCTCCGGTTTTTTAACCCTCCTAATATTAATAGTGATTTTTGTTTTTGCCCTTACAATGATCAGTATAGGCGCGGCAAAATGGATCGGATCGCTGATAGATAATGAATGGGCGGGATTTCTTATTGTTGGCGGCATTTACGTAATGTTAGGCATTATTTTAATGGTGATGCAGAAAAAAGTCATCAAAGAACCTATCCTGAATGCCATCATCAAAAGCATTTTTACGGCGGAAGAAAAAGCCGAAGATGAGGTGGAAGACATGGAGGATAAAATAGTGGATAAGCTGGATGGCAATGGTGAAAAAAAAAAATCCTTCCAGGTAAATAGCGGCTCCACAATTACCCCACTTCCAGCAAAAAAAATTGAAGTGCCATCACGCACTGCAGTTAAAAAAAGCAACCCTTCCATTTTTTCCAATTTTCCTTCCATTCTTAAAAAGACTTACCAGGACTGGAATGCCCAGGATCCTTTCAGGCAGAGTGCTTCAATTGCCTATTATTCCATTTTCTCATTACCCGCCCTTCTTGTAATTGTTGTCACCTCTGCCGGATACCTTTTGGGAAGAGAAGCAGTTACCGGACAACTTTCGGCCCAAATAGGTAAAATGATGGGCGCAGACACCGCAAAACAAATTGAGAGCATGGTAGCTGCAGCGTCTATCGATAAAAAATCTTTTGTAGCAACCATTATTGCCATAGCGGTGCTTATAATGGGAGCTACAGGTGTATTTGTTCAACTCCAAAAAACGATGAATATCATTTGGAATGTGAAAGCAAAACCCAAATCAAAAGGAAAAATTTGGAGCTTTGTAAAGACCAGGATCATGTCTTTCGGACTGATTCTATCCATAGGGTTTTTACTGTTGATCTCCCTCGTAATCACAACTACACTTGCATTTTTTGGTGATTGGATGCAGGGGCGAATGCCTGGCCTGGCAGTGATTGCTTTACAGGCAATAAATTTTATAGTTTCATTTGGATTGATTACCGTTTTGTTTGCCCTCATGTTTAAATTTTTGCCGGATGTAAAAATCCGATGGAAAGATGTTTGGATGGGAGCATTGCTAACTTCTCTCCTTTTTTCAATCGGTAAACTGGCATTGGGCTTCTATTTTGGAAAAACAGAGCCTGCCTCGGTTTACGGCGCAGCGGGTTCTGTGGTGCTGATCATGCTTTGGATCTCTTATTCTTGCATGATCCTGCTGTTTGGTGCAGAATTTACCCAGCAATATAGTACCGCTCATGGTCACAAGGTAGTTCCTGTGGAGCATGCCGAGGAAGAAAGCAGGGATGAAAGAAGTGAAGCGAAAGGTGGTAAAAAATGAATGCCTTCCTTTGCAGATCCTGAGGCCTGGTGCAGCAATCATGATCTAAATAAAACTTTAGCTACCAATTCCAGTAATTGGTGAAAAATTTGTATTGCATCACGAGTAATTAATTTAATACACCCCTCTTTTGAAAAGAACAATCACCAGGATATCCAAATTTTTCCTTTGGATCCTGCTAAGCGTGGTTTTGCTGCTGGTTGGAGTTATCGTGGCATTGCAGATTCCTGCCGTGCAAAACTTTGTTACGCAAAAGGTTATTCATTTTGTTTCCGGGAAAACACACACCGAAGTAAGGCTGGGAGCAATTAATATTGCATTCCCCAAATCTATTGTCTTAAAAGATCTTTTTCTTGAAGATCTGAACCACGATACGCTTTTATATTCCCACCGGCTGGCAGTGGATATTGATATGCTGAAGCTGCTTTCTCACAAAATAGAATTGAACAAAATTGAGGTAGAAAAACTGACGGCACATATCACCAGGTCAATGCCTGACAGCAGCTTTAATTTCGATTTCATTATAAATGCATTCAGTCCTGCCGACTCCACAGCCAAAGTAGAAACGGATACTTCCCAAAAGTCACCCTGGAAATTTGCAATCAGTGGCATTGAACTGAAGGAAATATTTTTAACATTTGACGATGAAACAGCCGGAAGCAATATGAACTTCAGGATCGGCAACTTCGAAACGCGTTTTAAGGAGTTTGATCTTGATGCAAAAAAATTTCATATCAAAAACATTAGCCTGAACAAATCGGATTTCTCGATTATTCAAACTCAAGTGTCCGCCACGTCAGATACTTCATCTTCCACAATTGAATATGATGTTGATGTGAATGAAGTGGATCTTGCAACAATAAATTTTCTTTTTCAAACACCAGAGCAAAAAATAAGTGTGCAGGTTGGAAAAGCAGGCTTAACAGCGGATAAAATAAACCTTCCGAAACAACAGGTATATCTTAAAAAGTTTTCATTAATTGACAGCCGGATAGAGTTTGCTATCAACAAAATCATTACGGCTGATACGATTGCAGAAAAAACGAAAGAGGCCGTAACACAGGAACCTTCCGGGCAGAAAACAAAACCCTGGAATGTTAACCTTAACGCACTTACATTAAAAGGAAATACCGTCGTCTTCAACAATTTCAATGGAGATACAGTAAGCGGCGTTGATTTTAATCATTTGCTGTTATCCGGTATTGAAGCGGACATTCAGCAGATACACTACAATGAAAATGAAATTTTAGCCATTATAAAAGAATTAAAAATTATTGATCAAAGCGGGTTTGAAATTCGCCACTTTGAAGCTAAAGTCACTTATGATTCCGTACATGCTGAACTGGCAAACCTGGATCTTGAAACAGGCCAGAGCCGTTTACGCAAATACATTTCGATTTCATATCCTTCCATTCAAACTATTGCCGACTCGATTGGAAATCTGCATATTGACGCAGATCTTGATCACACAGTTATCGGACTTCGCGATGTGCTTTTCTTTCAACCCGATCTTGCGATGCAGATTGACAGTGCTGGCTTACTGGCCAAAAGGGTGCAATTGAATGCGAAAATTAATGGAGCAGTAAAAGATCTGCATATTCCCCAATTTGAATTTGCAACTGCTGAAAATACTTTTTTAGCGCTTCACGGAAATGTGAAAGGTTTACCCGACGCGGTTAATTCCTATTTTGACATCACACTTTCTCAATTTTCTACCACCAAAGCAGATATCAGGTCGTTGTTAAA
Source organism: Chitinophagales bacterium (assembly GCA_039919825.1). Classification (GTDB taxonomy): domain Bacteria; phylum Bacteroidota; class Bacteroidia; order Chitinophagales; family UBA10324; genus JACCZZ01. The sequence continues at coordinate 5,643 of JBDSEW010000172.1, forward strand.
GCCTGGTGTGCTTCCGGATAATATTGAGATTCCCGGTAAGTTGTCGGTCAGTGGTTTTTTCAAAGGCTATCTCAAAAATTTTAATGGAAAAGCAGATGTTAGGTCCTCTTTCGGAAATGCCCTGGCAACTGTGTCCATGAGTAAAGCAGAAACTTATGATGCTGCCATAAGCGTGGATCATTTTGACCTTGGGCAGCTGCTTCGGCAACCAGAAACCATGGGGCCTGTTACTATGCGTGCAAAAATCAAAGGTTCCGGATTATCAATGGAAACTGCAAAAGGGAAAATTGATATGACCATTGAGCAGGCCGAATTTAAAAAGTACAACTACCAGAATATAGCTGCGAATGGAAACTTCACCGGAACTTCATTTGAAGGAACCGCGATGGCCAATGATCCAAATGTAGCGCTGAATTTTGACGGTTTATTGAACTTTGACAAACAAAATCCCTACTACAAATTCAATCTTGATCTTAAAGGAATTGACTTGCAGGCACTTCATTTTATGGAAGATGATCTTCGCGTAAAAGGATTCTTAAGTGTGGATATAAAAGGAAGCGATATCAATGACCTCAACGGCAATATCGACTTGCGGAAAGTAGCCATCACCAGGCATGATACTATTTACACCATTGACTCATTGCTTTTCATTTCACTGTCAGATACAAGGTCAAAAAGTATCGATATTAATTCTCCATTTCTAAGTGCAAAATTCAAAGGCAATATTGGAATTGCAGATATCGGCGCAGCCTTGCAGGAACACGTAAACCAATATATTCATTTCGCAGGATCAACGGTAAAACCACAACAGGAGGAACAAAACTTTTCTTTCGACATTCAGCTCCGCAACTCTGACATTTACCCGGTGCTGGTGCCAGGGCTCAGGAAATTTGTGCCGGGTGATATCGCAGGAAATTTCAATAGTGCGACTCATGTGCTGGATCTTAAAATGACTATTC
>JBDSEW010000193.1:0-4324 GCA_039919825.1 Chitinophagales bacterium
GTTAGCCTTTCAATGGAATGAAAAAATTACACTGCCTGATCGTTGAAGATGAACCTCTGGCAGCAGAGGTGCTGATGGATTATGTGCGGCAGGTGCCTTTCCTGCATTTGGTGGAATGGTGCAGCGATGCGGTGCAGGCGATGGATGTGATGCGGCAAAAGCAGGTAGATGTAATTTTTCTTGACCTGCACTTACCAGGAATTAAGGGCTTCGAATTGCTGAAGACCTTAACGCACAAACCCCAGGTCATTATCACCACGGCATACCATGAATATGCACTGCAGGGTTATGAATGGCAGGTAATAGATTACCTCGTGAAGCCCATTGAATTCAGCCGCTTTTTACAGGCTGCCAATAAATTAAATGCACCGTCTTTCCACGGTGAAAGCATTCAAAGCCCGGCACCTAATCATCCCGCTTATCTCTTTGTTACCGCCGATAAAAAGCAGGTAAAAATTGTATTGGAAGAAATTCTGTATATCGAAAGCCAAAAGGATTATCTGAAAATTGTATTGAAAAATAAAACAATTGTCACCCGGCAACCAATGCATGAAATGGAACAATTATTACCTGATCCCGACTTTCTCCGTATTCATCGTTCATATATAGTTGCCAGGGCCGCCATTGAAAGCTGGGATGCAAGTGAAGTTGAAGTGAAAGGCCAGATGCTTCCTATCGGAAGGAACTACAAGGACGAGGTGATAAAATCCTTCAGAAAATAATTTTACTATTCCTTACCTTTTCGTGTCACCATTAACAGTCGTGCCACTACTAGAAGTCACACTCTTTATTATTAACTACTCCCTTCGAGTGGTGGCACGACTCTGTCTAAATGGTCATTCAAAAAGATTATCCTGAAATAGCTTAGTCGTGCACCCACTCAGCCGGTGACTTAGCCACCACTTTTATTTTTCTTTACCTTTGCCCCGCACAAAAATTCACGATTCACAATTTTCCCCGATGTCATTCCTCGTATTGGACAAGGTTGTAAAAAATTACGCCACTACGCGGGCAGTAGATGAGGTAAGCTTTTCGGTGGAACCGCAAACCATTTTTGGCATGCTTGGACCAAACGGTGCCGGAAAAACCACTACTATCCGTATCATCACCACCATTTTAACTGCTGATTCAGGCAAGGTATTATTCAATGGTCATCCTCTCACTGAACTGCATTCTGAGCAGATGGGATACATGCCTGAAGAGCGCGGATTGTATAAGAAGATGAAAGTGTGGGAACAACTCGTGTACCTGGCACAATTGAAAGGTATGAATGGCCGTGATGCGAAACGCAGCGTGTTTGAGTGGATGGAAAAATTCAACATCAAAGACTGGTGGAATAAAAAAGTAGAAGAGCTGTCAAAAGGAATGTCGCAGAAAGTGCAGTTCATTGCAACGGTCATTCACAAGCCACAGCTGATCATTCTCGATGAACCTTTCTCAGGGCTCGATCCGATCAACTCGAACCTCATCAAAGATGAAATTGAAGAACTGCGGAAAAATGGCGCCACCATTATTTTCTCTACGCACCGCATGGAGCAGGTAGAAGAAATCTGTGAAAACATCATTCTCATCAACAAAGGAAAAGTGATCCTCAATGGTGGTGTGAGTGACATCCGCCACCAGTTCCGGAAGAATGAATTCAGCATTCACTATGAAGGACATAAGCCGCAATTATCACAACAACAATTTCCGCTGATCCGTGAAATGGACCATGAGATGGTGGTGAAGATTGAAGACCATTTTTCTTCGACCGATCTAATGCGGGAACTGGTGAACCAGCAGGTACAAGTAAATTCGTTCAATGAACTACTGCCTTCACTCAATGAAATTTTTATCACACAGGTAGAAGGAAAAAGCCATGAATAAGATATTGCTGATCATTCGCAGGGAGTACGTAACACGGGTAAGAAAAAGAATTTTTCTCATCACTACTCTGCTGGCTCCATTGAGTATTGCTGTAGTAACATTGTTGCCGGTTTACTTAGCCAGTCATGGCACGCAGGAAGAGAAGATCGCCATTTACGATGAGTCCGGTATTTTTTCTTCGCACATGGAAAACAAGGATCATCTTAAGTTCGGGCATATCAATACTGTGAATGTGCCTTATGATTCGCTGAAGAAAAACTATGCTGCTTCCGGCTTCTCCGGCATTTTACACATTCCGGCAGCGTTCACCATCGACCAGCCATCGAACATCGAATATTACAGCACCGACCAGCTCGGACTGATGACACATGGCAGCATCGAAAATCAAATGAATGAAGTGCTGCGCCAGGAGCGGCTGAGAGCAGCCAACATTTCCCCCGCAGTGATGGAACAGCTGAATGCACCTGTCAGCATTATTCAGGCGGATCTTTCCATGAGTACTGCTGAAACATCAACGGCGCTTGGATATGTGATGGGTTTTATGATTTACATCGTAATGATCACCTATGGCATGATGGTGATGCGTGGTGTTATGGAAGAAAAAAATAACCGGATAGCAGAAGTGATCACTTCTTCCGTAAAACCCTTCCAGCTGATGATGGGAAAAATTGTAGGCATCGCCCTGGTGGGACTCACGCAGTTTCTCATCTGGATTGTGCTTTCAGGTTTAATTATTTCGGTGCTGAAAGGATTTTATGGAGTGGATGCCGGTGCTGCACGAAATATGTCCAGTATGAATGGTCAGGATATGCCAGCCATGGCAAGCTTTATCACTGACCTCGATAAATTGCCACTTGGATTGATCGCCTTTGGCTTTGTATTTTTCTTTTTGGGAGGTTACCTGCTATACGCATCCATCTTCGCTGCCATTGGTGCTGCATCAGGTGAAGAAGGTGATCAGTCACTCACTTTCATAGCCACAGTGCCCATCATTATTTCCATTCTCATTATGGTGTCGGTTCTGAATCAACCCAACAGCAATCTTGCTGTAATATCTTCCATGATACCATTTTGTTCACCCATAATAATGGTTGGAAGATTACCGTTTGGTCCTCCCGTATGGCAGATCATTTTATCGGGAGTTTTTTTAATCGCCGGGTTTATTTTTACCGTTTGGGTGGCCGGGAAAATTTACCGCACCGGGATTTTGATGTATGGAAAGAAAGTGACGTTCAGAGAGATGATGAAGTGGGTGAGATATTAGTCCTCCTTCGCTAAAGCTACGGCGGAAGCATCGGAAGTCATTAAAGTAAAAATTAGGAATTACGAATTACGGCCTGGAATAAGAGACCTTATGATAAATAGTATCGGCGTTGCCGCATTCATTTAACCATTTAGCCATCTAATCATTTTATTCATGAATACCCCCAGGTTATTTGTTTTTACAATACTCGTTGTTACGCTCCTTACCAGTTGTGATAGTGATAAACCTAAAACCCACACGCCTGAAGAATCAGTGAAGAAGCCAGTGGTAAATGTGATGGTTCCGGACTTCAATGCCGATACTACTTATAGGTTCATAGAAAAGCAGGTTGCATTCGGGCCAAGAATTCCGGGCAGCGTGGCGCAGGGAAAATGCGCGCAATGGATCATTACGACTTTAAAGTCTTTTGCAGATACCGTGATTGTTCAGGATTTGAAAGTGGAATTGTACAATGGAAAAACAGTGCCCTGCAAAAACATTATTGGCTCTTTCAATCCCGGCGTAAAAAAAAGAATATTGCTCTGCGCACACTGGGATACGCGTCCCTGGAGTGACCAGGACAGTGTAAATAAAAAAAGCGCATTTGATGGTGCAGACGATGGTGGAAGTGGTGTTGGGATATTATTGGAAATCGCCCGCCTGATTAAATCAAATAAGATCAATGTGGGAATTGATATCGCTTTCTTCGATGTGGAAGATTATGGCCCACCCTCCTGGGAAGAACAGCGCGGAGAAGAAAAGCCAACAGCATACTGCATCGGAACACAACAATGGGCTAACCATCCTCATATAGAAAATTACCGCGCGTACTATGGCATTTTATTAGACATGGCAGGCGCAAAGAATGCAAGGTTTCCACAGGAAGGACTCTCATTACAGTATGCCCCTTCAGTAGTAAAAAATGTGTGGGAAACTGCCAATTCTCTGGGCTATGGCAACTATTTCATTTATGAAAAGACAGGTGCCATCACAGACGACCATGCATTTGTGAATTCGTTAAATGGTACGCCTTGTATCGATATCATCAACATGGAAAAAACTTCTCCCACAGGTTTTGCCCGGCACTGGCATACACAAAAAGACAATATGTCGATTATTGACAAAGCTACCCTGAAGGCTGTTGGGCAAACCCTGCTTCAGGTGATCTATTCTGAAGCACCGGATGCATAATCAATTCTGAATGAGGCGAATTCA
>JBDSEW010000244.1:0-6994 GCA_039919825.1 Chitinophagales bacterium
TTAATAACTGAATGTACATTCCAGATCGGTTCAAAAGCGTAGGCCACGTAATGGTTATCTGCAATCACTTTATAAAGCGTAAACACCAGCACACCGAATGAAAAATAGATCATGGCACCGGATGCGATCCAGAATTGCGGCTGGCTGAATAATGGCACCTCTGTTTGCCTGGTGAGTTTGATCAGCAGCATACCAGAATAAAAGGAGATGATGAGGCATTCGATAGCTCTCGCAAAAGCATTGGATTGAAAGGTCCCGTAAATAAAAAAGTTGGCGTAGGTCCAGTAGGCTAAGAAAACAATCATTCCGGCAAGCATCCACAGCAGACCTTTACCATTAAAAACCCATTGGTGCAGGAACAACCAGAAAAAAATAGTTTCCGTTAAGAAATAAGTTGCATTCAACCAGGTGGTATTGATACTGTAGCGGGACATTAAATAAGACAACGCCTCATGCAGTACTACGAAATAAAAAAAATAAAAGAAAGGCTTCATTTCAGGCGTTATCCGTTGCCAGTACCAGGCTCCCGTAAACAACGGCAGCAATGCAGCGAACAGCGAGATGTAGTTGATAATAAAATAGGAAGTGGAATATTGCATGATGTTTTGCTGACAGAGGCTTCATCTCAAATATAGGGTTCTTGAGATACAATAAGCATTCGTGGGGAAATAAAAGGTATATCTTGGTGTTGGTTCTTTACTAAGAGTACCAAAGTTTGGTGATTGTTGTATTGTGGCTATGGAAATAAAGTAATCGGGTAAAGCCCTGAAATTGGGAGAAAAGAAATAAATGTAACGTTAGACTTGCTTTACTAATGTGAAAGCCCTCAAAATGAAAACCGTATTCGTCTTCATCATTCTTAATTTTATTTTTTCTGAATCGGCTATCTCCCAAACGACAATAAAAAGGGAAAACGTGATTTACGGAATGACTTCGGGCGCAGCCCTTCTCATGGATGTTTATCAACCTTCCAATACGAATCACCTTGGAATTATTGTAATCCCTGGAAGTGCATTTGGATATTCCTACCCCGAGAGCTATAACCAGGAGCCATTGAAAAGTGATTATTACCTGGACACTGCATTCCTTGGCAAATGGGCAAATATGCTGGTAGATAAAGGGTACACAGTTTTTGTAATTAACCATCGTTTTGCACCGCTGTTTCATTATGCGGACATTATTGCTGATTGCCAGCGGGCAGTGCGGTTTGTGAGGTTCAATGCGAAAGAGTACGGAGTCGATCCGGATCATTTGGGTGCATTAGGACATTCGTCCGGAGCCAACCTTGCTGCTTTACTGGGTGTAACGGATACAGGAATCGGACATGCCGGGAATACAATTGACAGCTCCAGCTCAAAGGTGCAGGCAGTGGTTGCATTGGCCACTCCCTTCGACCTTTCAGATTATAATAAACCAGGAGATACCAGCATGGCCAACTCTTTTGCCCTGACCATGCTGGTTAGTTATATGGGCGAACTACCACCTGTAGAAAATGGAGAGTTTGCATTATCTGGCAACTATGCAACTGCATCACCCATCGCTTACGTAACTTCTGATGATGCTCCTTTTTTGATTTACTATTCTGATAATGATCCTGTCATTCCTCCGCGACAAGGACCAGCCATGTATCAGAAGCTGGTTGAAAATAAAGTGCCTGCGAAAATTTTTGTGAAGCACAACGAGGGTCACGGTCCCATTCCTGATATGGGAGAGGTGGATAGATGGTTTAAGAAATATTTGAAGTAATGAGAGTTGTTTAGGATAAAATGTGATTGCCGGAAAAATGCAGCGGTATAATCAATTTGTTGAAATGAAATTGTAACAATCTCCCAGCAGAACCGTCATTCGTCAAACCAACATGCAAAAATGAACTCAGGCACCAAAGCTGCTGAATTTTCTCCGCAACTCTATGCAAGAATTGGTGGAGTGTTATACCTCGTCATCATACTCGCCGGCATTTTCGGAGAAGCTTTCATAAGGAATAAATTGATCTTTGCTGGAGATGCTTCTGCGACCGCTCATAGCATTATGGCTTCTCAGTTGATGTGGAGAATTGGCATTGGTGCTGATCTCCTGATGCACATCTGCGACATTCCGGTAATGCTCATCCTGTATTTATTGCTCAAGCCCGTCAATAAAAATCTTGCTTTGCTTAATTTACTTTTCAACCTCGTACAAACGACTGTTTTGGTTGCCAATAAATTAAATCTTTTGATGCCGTTATTTTTATTGAGAGATGCAGACTACTTAAAAGCAGTTGATACGCAACAACTCGAGGCACTGTCTTATCTTTTTATCAAGCTGCATGACTATGGCTTTGGTGTTGGCCTGATATTTTTTGGTTTTGTATGCCTGGTCGAAGGATATTTGATTTTTAAATCTGGCTATTTACCCCGGGGGATAGGAGTTCTCATGCAAATCGCCGGTGTATGCTACCTGGTAAATAGTTTTTCACTGATTCTTGCTCCTGAGTTTGCAAGGATGTTGTTCCCTGTCATTCTGCTGCCCAGCCTGGTTGCTGAATTATCACTTTGTCTGTGGCTGATAATAAAGGGTGTAAATGTGATGAAGTGGGAGCAGCAGGTTGCAAATCGAAATTTTGTTTATGGAGTATTTCCTGAACTGCCTTGAAGTTCCCGTTAACTTTAACTTTCTTTACTACACAAAATTCACGCTCATGAAAAGAATCCTATGGCCCTTCTTGTTGCTGTCAGTGGTAATTTCTGTTGTTGCCTGCAAGCAACCAAAAACAACAGTTGATGAAAATAAAGCTGCCGACACCACTGGTGTTGTAGTTAGTACGCATCCTGACTGGATCCTGCAGGGAAATGTTTATGAAGTGAATGTGCGGCAATATTCTCCGGAAGGAACATTTAATGCTTTTGCAACGCATCTTGACAGGTTACAACAAATGGGTGTGCAAACATTGTGGTTCATGCCCATCAATCCTATCAGTAAAGCAGATCGGAAAGGTTCTTTAGGAAGCTACTATGCTGTTTCCGATTATACTGCCATCAATCCTGAATTCGGAAGTCTCCAGGATTTTAAGCAACTAGTGCAGTCGGCCCATGATAAGGGCATGAAAGTAATTATTGATTGGGTGCCGAACCATACGGGTGCTGATCATCGCTGGCTTACAGAGCAGCCTGATTTCTTTGTAAAGGATAGTTCAGGCAAAGCAAGAGTGGCAATGGATTGGGCCGATACGCGTCAATTGGATTATAAAAATTCATTGATGGGCGACAGCATGATTGAAGCCATGCGTTACTGGATCACACATGCAGATATCGATGGATTCAGGTGTGATGTAGCATGGAATGTGCCGGGTTCATTTTGGAGTAAATGTATTTCTGAATTAAGGAAGTCGAAAAGTATTTTTATGCTGGCCGAAGGTGATAGTTCCTACCTTCCCGCAAGTGGTTTTGATGCTGTATATCCGTGGCACATGTTCAACATGATGATAAAAATTGCAAAAGGTGAAAGGCCGGCATTTGCTTTGGACAGCATCAAAAATGAAAATGATTCCAGATATCCTGCAAATACCATTCAAATGTTTTTCACCAGCAATCACGATGAAAATAGCTGGAACAAATCAGACTATGGCACATTTCCGGGAGCTGTCCATGCACCATTTGCAGTGTTTACCCAAACGATGGCACAGGGCGTTCCATTGATCTACGGCGGACAGGAAGAACCTATCCTGAGGCCGCTGAAATTTTTTGATAAGGATCCGATGATATTTCAAAAATACCAGAGAGCTGCTTTTTATAAAACATTGCTGGACCTGCGGAAAAGAAATACAGCACTTGCTGCGGATGCATCTTTCAGGAAGGTACTGGTTGGCGATGAAAAGGCCGTGTATGCATTTGTAAGAGAAAAGGACAACAATAAAATCCTGGTGATACTCAATCTTTCAAAAAATGAACAGGCTATTACGGTAAAGGATAAAACGCTCAATGGTAATCCATACAATATTTTTATGGGTAACAGCGAGAAGTTGGATACCACCCAATGGAAGATAGAGCCGTGGGGTTATGTGGTGTATGAATACAAGGAACAGTAGCCAGGCTTATTTAAAATGTTATTCAGCAAAATAGATGATAGGACGCAATTCGAAATTGAATTGAATGCTATCGAAAACAAAAATTCTTGTACTGAAAAAAACAGCAAATGACCGCCATCTTTTCAGAATTAATAAAAAGTGATACACCAACTTTGGTAGATTTCTTCGCTGACTGGTGTGAACCTTGTAAGGCAATGAAACCGATTCTGGAGGCCTTAAAATCTACGATGGGTGAGAAAATAAAAATCATCAAAGTAGACGTGGATGTAAGTCCACAGGTGGCCAACATTTATCATATCCAGGGAATACCTACACTCATCCTGTTTCGCAACGGTGAAATTAAATGGAGACAGGCGGGAGTTGTATCGGCACAAAACCTGGAGCGGATCATTCAACAGCACCTGAGTTAAGGGCTGCTGTTTTTGCCACTTAGGCAAGCAGATTTAGAGGAGCACAAAGAAAACAAACAAGAAATTTGTGACTTTGGTGTCTTTGTGGTAATCCTTATTCCTAAATGAATACATCAGTATTCAGCAATTTTGTTTCCGCTTATTATGCTAAAGATGATTCAGGTCGTTGGCTGTACTGCAGTTTGGAGGGCAGCCCCAGGCTCCGTCTTTTAATTTTGCAGAAGGGTTGGCAGGTTGTCCTGGAGCCGAAGGCACGATGTCATTTCCATTTTGATCTACTCCAACCAAAACAACGTGTATTGCATTGGGGTTGGTAGTATTATCCAGCGCAAAATAATACCGGAGCCCTACGCAACCTGACTGGAGTAAAATTTCTATTACATCATCCTTAGGTATTTTCCCGCCTTTTAATGCGTTGGGATATGAATTTTGAAAATTAAGGGTTTTTGCAGCCGCATTTACGAGGCTGATGTCATGTTGAGAAGGCATAAATCTGGGGTTTTGTGATAAAAGAATTACATGAATTTCTTTCCAAATATAAGTTATCGTATTTGGATTAATCAATGCGTATTTCTACCCGTTTTAAAAAACACGTATAAATACGCTTGCAATGGATGATAGCCCGAAGTACATTTGATCGCTGCTTTTATTGGCATCATAAAGTTTCCCGTGAACCCAGCACTATCCTATAGTATTTATGGTAACTTTTCCGCCGGAGATCTCTCGTTGACATGGTAACTCCGGCGGTTTTTTTTGATCCAATTCAAGTCTCCTTTCTGCTTTTTCTGTATTTAGTACTTGGTAAAAGTGTGTCATTCAGCATGGAATACAGAGGAAAATGGGTCTTAGAAAATATAATCAGGCTGATTAGTAAAAACTTAGCCGGATGATTTCTATTTTTCATGATCCATTAAAACTTTTAAAGTGTACTACTTATGACTGAGTCAGGAAATAAAGGAGACAACAGGCAGCAAGAACCGCAATTCCGCCAGTACCTTGGCACTATCATCAGTTCATTTGTATTGGTCGGCACCGTTGGTTTTATAGTGATGGGTTTCTGGATTCTCAACATTGTGGTGAAGCACACTCCAGCCGGAGCAGATCCAACTGAAAATCTTCTGAAGGTTTTGCAAACCTTATTTACTGCGATATTACCACTGTTCGGTACCTGGATTGGAACAGTGCTTGCCTTCTATTATACAAAAGAAAACCTTCAGGCTGCGAATCAAAGTGTCAGAGACCTGGTTGACAAGGTTACTTCAGCAAAGAAACTCGAGGCGATCAAGGCAAAAGACGTAATGATTCCGGTAGAAAAACTTAGTTACCTGGAATTTAAAACAACAGATGATCCGGCCTCCTTTAAATTGAAAGAAGACTTTCTCGATTTTGTGACGAGGGAAAATATTCAGCGCGTCATTTTATTAAATGAAAATAAGAATGCCCGTTATGTATTACACCGTAGCATGATCGAGCGATTCATTACTCTGGAATTTTATAAAATAGCTACAGTTCCTCCGGCATATACGGTGGTTGCAGATTCAGGAACGGAAAGTAAGGAAGTCACTGAAATTACCGATCAGCCCGCAGAAGTTATTCCCACACCTCCTGCTGTTGCAACATTTGCTGACCTGCTGAAATCAGAAGATGATCTTATTAAAGGTATAATCAAGGATGGCATTCAGTTTATTAATATTGATGCTACACTTGCAGTTGCGAAGTCATTGATCAACAATAAATATTGCCAGGATGTGTTCATCACCAAAGGCGGACAATCCAATGAGCCTGTTTTGGGATGGATAACCAATAAGACCATCGAAGAAAACAGTCTGGTAGACTGATCCGAATAGTCAACCCGTTAGCATTCATGCATCCATTTACCATTTATGTAGTCTGGCATCCATTGTTTGCAGATGGAAAGGCCTATGCTGAACTGATTTATCAGACCTATAGCCGCAATTTTAAGGAACCGTTTAACAGAAGTTTGGGAATCCCTGTTTACTACCGTTCGATTGGTGCATCCGGCAGCGAAGATGAAATGCCGAAAAGCATAGATCCAAATGTGGCTGATCATACGGGAATTGTAGTGCTGATAGATGATTCCATGGTGATACACCGTGATGAATGGAGAGACTACCTGGAGGAGTTGGCCGGAATGGATCAGGAGCATGATCACCTTCGTGTATTTCCGGTAGCCATTTCTAAAAATGCAATAAGTGTAAATACTTCATTGAGCAGAAAAAATTTTATCAGGGTATTTGATAAAGAGAAGCAGGAACAAAAAGCAAGGTTCATCAATATCTCTCTTGCTCATGAATTTTGCCGACTGCTGCATGGATTTGGAAGAGCTTCCGATAATAAACCGGCATCACTTCCCAGGTTAAAATTATTTCTGAGTCATTCCAAAGCGGATGGAGTGGAAATCACGAAACTGCTGAAATACTGGTTGCAGGAATTTACTGGGTTACAATCTTTTTTTGATGCTACCGATATTCCGCCCGGAGAGTCTTTTGGAAAAGTGATC
>JBDSEW010000304.1:0-7670 GCA_039919825.1 Chitinophagales bacterium
GCTATCGAATAGGTTGTCTGCAGTTTATCAATTGCACCCATGGCCATCTCGCGAACGGTCTCTTCACTCACCGCACCATGTTGCATCAGTGTTTCTTCTTTTACCCCCAGCAAGTCGCTTTTTGCAGAGTTTGCGTAACTGACAATGCATCCCTTGAAATAATCAGATGCTCCGGCAACAGCCGTTATTTTGTAAGCGATCAGGCCACCTGTACAGCTCTCTGCGGTACTTAAAGTAGCCTGTCGTTGTAGTAAAATTTTTCCGACTACTTCTTCCAATATATCGGTGTCATATCCCCAAATGAATTCACCAATCCTGTCTTGAAGTCTTGAAGACAATTGATCAATGGTTTGCTGAAGGTATACCTGGTCTTCTCCTCGGGCAGTTATTCGCAACCTCACAGATGAAAGATAAGGCAGGTAGGCCAGTTTAAATCCGTCCGGGAAGGCATCTTCAATGTCACTGATTTTTTCTGCAAGAAAAGATTCCCCGATGCCCTGCGTCAATATTGTTTTATGAAGAATAAAAGGTGTTTTGAAACGGTCTTTTAACCGTGGCAGAATAGTATCCGTCATCATGAGTTTCATTTCCCACGGAACACCCGGCATAGATGCATATACCTTTCCCCCGGTATCAAACCACATTCCTGGTGCTGTACCATTAAAGTTTTTTACCGGAACACAATTGTCTGGTACTTCTGCCTGGCTGCGGTTGCTTTCGAGCATTGGCCGGTTAAGCCGGTCAAAGAATCCTTTCACCATTGCATAAATTTCCTCGTTGAATACGAGGCTGCTTCCGAAATATTCACACAGGGTGTGCTTGGTGATATCATCTTTTGTTGGGCCGAGTCCACCGGTAATAAGTATTAGGTCGCTGATTGTACGGGCTTCATTCAATGCAGCAATAATTTCTTTTTTTTCATCACCTACTGCAATCCTTCGAATTACAAACACACCCATCTTGTTTAATTCCTGTCCCATCCATGCAGAATTCGTATCTATAACTTGCCCGATCAGCAGTTCGTCGCCAATAGTGATGATGGTTGCGTTCATGGTAATGGTAAATAGGTTAAGCGGTTAAATGGTTGAAGCGTTGGATCCGGAAACAAAATACAACCAAAGCTGAATGCTTTACCTATTTAATCATTCAGCTATCTCAAAATGTTCCTTTAAAGCCCGTCATGCTGAACTTGTTTTCCGAAGGATCCTGTGGGCAGCATCTCTCTATAGTAAGAACAGATCCTGCCCACAGGATCCTTCGGGAAACACATAGAGGATGACTCCGATTATTGAGATAACTTCATGCAACTATTAAGTAACGCAGCTATTCTTAAGCATATTGGCACGATTTTGATAATTTGAGCCGCAAATAACTAATTCATGATCAAAAATGCTTTTACGCTTCTGTTGTTAACTACAGTAGCCTTTTCCTCCTGCGCTCAGGTAACACATCCTTCTACAGCACCTTCCACACCTTCTACACCGCAATCTACGCGTCCGGGCACTTCGACAACTCCTGCACAAACTACTCCATCATCAGGTTCTTCAACAGCCACGTCTAACGCTCTATCAGGGCTTGGCAACGATAAATTGGTATCCGGCTTAAAAGAAGCTTTGAGTGTTAGTGCAATCAACAGTTCCACTATTCTGTCGGCCACTGACGGATTTTTTAAGAATCAGGCGATAAAGATTTTAATGCCTCCTGATGTGAAAGTGGTAGAAACGAAATTACGTGCGATGGGATTGGGAAGTGAAGTAGATAAAATGTTGCTCAGCATGAATAGAGCTGCAGAAGAAGCAGCGAAGGATGCAGCTCCCATTTTTATCGATGCGATCAAGAATATGTCAGTGAATGATGCTATTGGACTGATCACTGGTGCCAGTGATGCAGCAACGCAGTACCTGAAGAAATCAACTACAACCCAGCTTACTCAAAAATTTAGCCCTGTAATCGACAAAGCACTCGAAAAGACGGAGGCAACCAAATATTGGGCAGATGTATTTACTACCTATAATAAACTCCCATTTGTGAAACCTGTAAATACTGATCTTGAAAAATATGTGACAGAAAAAGCGCTTGATGGATTGTTTTATACAATGGCCCAGCAGGAGGCACAGATCAGGAAGGATCCTGCAGGAACAGCGAATGATCTGATACAGACAATTTTTGGGAAACATTGATGGAGGTGGCAATTAAAAAGCTATAAAAACCGAATACTGAAATTCATCTTATGAGGCTGTCTCAAAAGTTCCGAAGGAGCCGTCATGCCGAATTATTTTCCGAAGGATCCTGTGGGCGGCATCTGCTCTCTTTGAGGAACAGATCCTGTCCACAGGATCCTTCGGAAAACAAGTTCAGGATGACTTCATGACTTTTGAGATAGCCTCTTAGAATAATTCCCCACTGGTGGGCTTTAGCCCACATTAGCTTTCATAGCGTCAGTTTATAAATGATACTTAGTTTAGAATTCGTTCCAGTCACTCCGCTTAGGCAACTTCAAATCCTGAAGCACAGAAGCCTTCACCCTTAACACAAAACTATAGCTGGGGCGGATCCCAAAGGGTATCCATTGAATACTCATTTCCCAGCAATGGAGGTCACGGTAGATTCCCAGCGATGCGGTAGGAAACTCATGGTTCACAAAATCATAGGAAGTGCTGGCTGTAATCTTCCAGTTTTTGGTAAGATTCAATCCTGCATTGATATTCAGCGTTTGTGTAAAAGTGAGGGAGTCATCACCCGCATCGGAATTTACGGATTGAAGAAACAAGCTATAGGAGAGGTTCAGGTTCCAGGGAGCATCAAAACTTACGTACTCATTATCTGAATAGGCTAAATAATCTCTTTGTTCCTGTGTCAACTCCGGTTGAGTTGTTTTTTTAGATTGGAAGGAAGTGCCAATGCTTATATTGGCATTTGTTAAGCGTGCCAGCCTGTTATTCACGTCCCATTCAAACTGATTCAGCCTGCGCCCTAAACTGTCTGCTATATAAGGGTCGAACCTCGAACCAAAATTGATATCAAACTTGTCGAAGAGTTTTGTGCGTCCTGAAATGGATATCACGGAAAGGTTCACCGAATCCGCTGCAAGGTTATACGAGGCTCCAAAGTTTAATGCATCCAGCAGCTTTACTTTTTTGGTTTGTGCTACGGTATCCTTCTTGGAAAAAACTTTCATCTCCAGGTTATTCCCAAGAGAGAAATTAATACTACCGGACTTTCCCTGTCCGGGTCCTGCATAGATCGCATCACTGAATATCGAATAACGCCGGGTGTTGCCTTCTTCATCGTATTGCACGGTCTTAAAAGTATTCCATTGTGGTTCACTGAAATCGGGATGGAATGAAAACCCAATGCTTGGAGTAATTACATGCCGGATGGCTTGCAATTTCCCCTTTTTAAACTTGACGATGCCATACACCCGTGTTGAAGTACTGACAGAAAAATTAAAATCCCGTGTGGCGGCAAAACCGGGAATGGTGTCGTATAAAATTTGTGCAGAGTCAGGATTCCAGAATTGACGGGTTGTTTGCAACGACCATACTTCTGTATAATTAAAACCCGGAGTTACTGTAAGGTATTTGAAAATCTGGAAAGGTGCACTTACAGGAATAGAGTGCCGCATCCCATTTTCTAGATGACGGAATG
Organism: Chitinophagales bacterium; assembly: GCA_039919825.1. Lineage (GTDB taxonomy): Bacteria > Bacteroidota > Bacteroidia > Chitinophagales > UBA10324 > JACCZZ01. Next base: position 3,649 of record JBDSEW010000304.1, read on the forward strand.
TTTCAGGAGTGAAGAAAAGAGAGTCGGCATTTGACACCTGGTTTTCAGCATTCATGTTATAGGAAAACCCAATTTTTTCATACCATCGCTCACTGCCGATTCCTGACTGCCGCCTGAAGGGATAAATCGTATTCATATTAAAAGCCACAGTAGGCAACGATACATTAACGAGGTGCGTGAGCGTGCTTTGAGAATGATCCGCTGAAATGGTGTAATTAAAAGGAGAATAGGGAATGGTTTGCGAATATGAGATGGAGGATTGATAGGTATTATTGAGATAGTTGAAATTGGAATTCGAAGCGAAAAGCTTATTAAAACCAGATGTTCCAAAATTGACATTGGCACTGAAATGACTATTCGGACGTGCCTTGCCATCCTGGCTGTACCGTGCAACAACGTTGAATTGTTTGTTGGAGGTAAAGTCATTTATTTCACTGCTAAAAGCCCGTTCATTGGCAAAGGTGAGCCGCACGTCGCCATTGAATTTATATCTCTTGTTAAACCGGCTTGCGACCACTGTTTTCCATGATCCGCGCGAATAGATATCGGCAGTAAGTGCCAGGTCAAGGTTATCACTGATACCGAAGTAGTATCCGCCATTTCGTAAAAAGAATCCGCGGTTTTTATCTTCTCCGTATTCCGGAAAGATGATGCCTGATTTGCGCTTTGCATTCAATGGGAAAATTCCAAAAGGCAGGAAAAGAGGAGTTGGAACATCAGCTACTACTAAATTAGCAGGCCCCGACACAATCGACTTACCTGGAATCACTTCAATTTTTGAAGATGCAATGTAGAAGTGCGGGTGATCGAGGTTACAGGTAGTGTACACATTATGTTTACCAAAAAGCACTTCATTGGGAAGGCGTTTTACCACATCACTTCTTACAAAGCCTTCATCCTCCTGTGTCAGTATATCACTGATCTTGCCTTTATTCGTTTTAAAGTTGTAATGAATTTCGCGTGCATCATACTTCCTTTCTCCCTGCGAAAAGGTAGGCCTGTTGGAGATATTGCCACTGCTGTCTTTTCTTCCGATAGCAAGAACTTCATTGTTCTTCCAGTCGAAAATAATGGAGTCAGCAGTTAAGGTAACGTCTTTGTATTGAACCTGTGCCTCACCAACCAGGTAAACCCGCTGATTGGTAATGTCGTACCAAATGGTATCCCTTGCCTTGTATTTAACCTGTGCATCCAACCCATCTGCTGATTCTTTTACCTTGCTAAGTGACGTGGTGTCTCTGTTTAGGGAATCAGCTCCTGCAATCACCGGAATAGTATCAGGAGGAAGAGTGTCCGGTGGGCTTTCATAGATAATTTGTGGTGAAAAATAGCTGTTGTTTGTGTCCGCATATGTGTACAGCGAACACAGTATCAACAATATTATGGGGAAACCTTGACGGCGATATCTGTTTTTCAAAAAAATATCAGGTATAAATTTGCGTTTAATGCTGATTTTTGCAACAAAGCTACTATAAAGCATTCCATTTGTGAAACGAACCATTCTCTTCATTGCGCTTCTAATCTGGTGTTGGTGTTCTTCGGTACAGGCACAAACAAACGCTGATTACAAATTTAAAACCATTGTTCTTGATGCCGGTCATGGTGGTCATGATACAGGCTGTCGGGGTGTGTCTTCCAACGAAAAGAATGTAACGCTTGCAATCGTGATGAAATTGGGAGCGCTGATAAAAAAGACCTATCCGGGTATTAAGGTGGTCTATACGCGTCAGACGGATACTTTCATTGAATTGTATGAACGTGCGAATATTGCCAACCGGATCAATGCTGATTTATTCATTTCCATCCACTGCAATGCAAGCAAATCAATTTCGGCGTACGGCACAGAAACGTGGCTCATGGGTTTGCACAAATCCGGTGGCAACCTTGAAGTATCAAAACGGGAGAATGATGTAATCATGCTCGAAGATAATTACCAGGAAAACTATGACGGCTTTGATCCCAATTCACCAGAGGGGTATATCATACTTTCCATGAATCAGAATGCACACATTGGTCAAAGTATCAATCTTGCCTCCAAAGTAGAAAATGAATTTGTGAAAGACGGCCGGCAAACACGTGGAGTGAAACAGGCAGGGTTCCTGGTGTTGTGGCGCACTACGATGCCTTCCATCTTAATTGAATCGGGTTTTCTGACCAATCGCGAAGAAGAAAAATACCTGAATTCAACAACCGGCCAAAATGAGATAGCCATTTCTGTTCTGCAGGCTATTGCCCAATACAAAGCGGAAGTGGAAAGTGATTACAGCCAGTTGGCGCTGGTGCAGGATGAAGAAAAAGTAATGCTCGCTGATACCTCCCGTAAAATAATTCCTGTTGAGTCAAAGAATAATGTGTTGCCCGTTACTCCGGAAAAAATAGTGGCTGATACAAGCAGTAAGGTATTGCCTTCAGCAACCGTTGTTTATAAGATACAGATCACTGCTTCTGAAAAATTGATTGCATTAAACGATGAACGTTTTATAGGTATCAAAGATATCGCCAATGATAAAAGTGAGAAAGGGGTGAACCGTTATGTAGTGGGTAACTATATCAGTCTTGCCGATACTCAAATCCGCCTCGCTGCATTGAGGAAGAAGGGATTCAAAGACGCATTTGTTGTTGCGTATAAAGAGGGCAAGCGTATTCCTCTGAACCAATTGCCCTGACTGTAGCCGGGCAATTCCTGCCGCTTAAAAATTAAAATTTTAATTTTGATACACTAAACCACTGTGCTTTTGAAAGTTTCTAACGAAATGAAAGTCGGAGTGCTGGCAACGATCGCAATTGTTCTGCTCGTGCTGGGCTATAACCTGATGCGGGGTAAAAATGTGTTCAGTCGCGATAATATTTTTTATATCCGTTATGATGATGCAGGTGGCATTGCTCCTGCAGGTTCTGTGAAATACAAAGGCATGAAAGTAGGCCATGTACTGGACATTAAACTGGCAACAGATGGTTCTCAAAAAATAGTGGTGGCTGTTGCAATAACCCCGGATCTTAAAATTCCCAAAGGATCAACAGCAATGGTAGTCAGTCCTGATTTTATCAGTGCAAAAGTTATTCAGCTTGATTTCACTTCTTCCAATGAATATTACACTAGCAAGGATACTATTGCTGCTAAAATAGCGAAAAACGGAATGCAGGAAGTGCAATCGCAGGCGGAGGCATTGATTGCTTCTCTTGACTCGGCTATTAATTCAATCAGCAGTGTATTTAACAGTGAAACAAAACTCAATCTGCAAAAAAGCGTGAAGAGCATTGAAAGCACCTTAAATACACTGGACAAGGCAACTTCAAAAGTTGATGTGATGCTCAACGATAATGTAAGCCGGCTGGATCGTATCTTTTCCAACATCGAATCCATTACCTCCAACCTCGACAAAAACCAGGATGAAATAAATACCATGTTGAGTAACCTGGCTGCAATCACGGATACAGTGAAAAGAAGTGAAATCGGGACAACCGTGCGTGAAGCAAAAGAGGTTCTGGAAGAAGTAAGTGAAGTGATGCAAAAGATCAATTCAGGTGAGGGATCGCTTGGCTTGCTCGTGAATGATAGTAAGTTGTATAAGAACCTGGAAACATCTTCTAAATCGCTGGATGCATTGCTCATCGATTTCAAAGCCAACCCTAACCGTTATGTGCAGGTGTCAGTATTTGGAAAGAAAGATAAATCGGCGAAAGAAGCTGAAAACAAATAATTGGCACACTTCTTCTCAGTGCACCGGAAATTTAGCTGGATGAAGTCCACAGGTATAAAAAATATTTTTATCAATTTCAGTAGTTTCTTTCTAAATGCTTTTATGCGTTTTGGCTTCTTTGGTAGCGCACTTTTCCTTTTTCATCCTTCCTATTCTCAAACAGGCGATCCCATCGAAATTATAAATGCGGATGAATTGCAATACAGCGAAGTAGGTGGCATTGCTCTGCGAAAGTTGCTCGGTAATGTCCAATTACAGCAAAAGAATGTCACCCTTTACTGCGACCAGGCAGATTTTTATTTTGAAGAGAACCTGGTGGAT
>JBDSEW010000306.1:0-2876 GCA_039919825.1 Chitinophagales bacterium
ATACGGTGCACATTGTGTTCATGGCTGAATCCACCATTCGGATCATTGGTGGTGGTGATCTCATTGTAAGTAGATTTAAGGCCTCCCCATTGCCATACGATACTTCCATTGGTTGGATTCACCTTAACTACACGATCCATGTTTCGCAATGAAACAATCAGCTTGCCATCTGTATCCAGGAAAAGGGAATTGATGTGCCACGGATCAACCGTTGCAGTGGTAAGAGAAATATCTGGAGTAGCATCAGTAACCTGGAAATGATTTGCGGTGCTCCACTCGAAAACCACATTTCCATTAGCATCCAGTTTTTGTATCCAGGAAACATTCACCGTTGCAGATTCACTTCCTCCGTATTGTGAAAGATTCCAACCACCCTGCCAGTCATAAATGGTAAACCATTTTGATCCATCCGGAAAGAATAAATGTTCGTGCTGAGTCGGAGCCAATCCATTTCCGCAATGAACTACATCAATAATTTCATAACTGGAATCCATTACTATTACGCCAGTATCTACGCCTGGATCCAAGCGGAGTGCTGTTAGGTAGCCATTCAGATTGACATGAAAATTAGAACCATCGGTTTCCGAAGCTCGATAGAAAATGGAATCGGCGTTGGAGGTCATAATGCCATATCCGATACCAGAAGAAGCAGTAGGTGATGCCCCGCTGTTTCTGTGAAAGAACAATTCTCCCGGGGCTATCGCCGCGGAATTATTGGTGTAAAGATTAATGAACTTGAAGGTATTTCCACGGGTGTTGGAATTATCTAAAGGAACATAAATAGATTCACGGGGTTCACTCAATAAATAACCGCCATCGTCATGGGTAGCAAGATATTCTTCCAGTAATTGTTTGGCTTCCGGCGTCATTTCCTTACGAACGGTAAAGCTGTAATTGGTTCCTGATAACACCTGTCCGGAAAGTGTCTTCAGCCCTTCTTTTACGGTTACGTTTACGGTTTCTCCATAAGCAAATTTAACTGCCGGTGTAATGCACACCGTTTTTCCATCTGTTGAAAGCACTACGATTGGAGGAACGGTTCCACTTTGTGATCCGCTAAGAATAATCTTATCTGCAGTAACGGAAGATTCATCCAACAGCGCTCCGTTTCGAACAATCAGGTGGGCTTCACGGAAATTATTGATGGAGCCGTTTTGGGGAGAGAGGTATTCAAATTGTGCCCACGCAGTGGAGGCAGAAAAAACCAGGATCGCGATCAGCGAAAGCAGGGTTGATGTAATTTTTTTCAAGGTGGTTGGATTTATTTTATACTACCTGCATTTTATGTTAGCATAAGCAGGGGTGTGAAGAAAATGAATGTTTATAGTTACTCTTAAAGTTGAGATAATATTTCCTTTTAAGGGATTATGTTTCAACCTGTAAGTTATTGTTTGATCAATTTTTGCGTAAAGGAAGCCGATGATGACTTTACCTGGATGAAATAGGCACCTGGAGCAAAATCTGAAAAATTGAAAGGCAGCTCTTTTTGCTGAGGAGTCATCTCCAATTTTGAAACATAAACTTCGCGGCCCAACGCATCGCGTAACGAAATTTCTACTGGTCCCTGTAAAGACTCCTGCAAACTGATCACTACATTTCCTGAAGTGGGATTGGGGGAGATGCTGACAGGAAGCGCTTTCATCAATTGATGAATGCCCACTACAGGCAAACCCTGACCGGTATCACCCGCAGCAATCTTATCACCGGGGGTTTGCTCGTATGCAAACTCTTTGATCACAATATTGGGTACTGAACCATTCGTATTTACATCTAACCTCACCCAGCCGAAATAATTATCTACGCCGTCCTGGAAACGTACCGCTACATATTTATCGACCTGGTTGTTCCAAACATACGAAATGGCGCCTGCCGTTTGGAAGGCAAAATTTACATTGTTAAAGCCATAGAAAGAAGGCCCGAAAGGAATGCTGTCACCCAAATCATCCTTAAAGGCGAAAGCAGCATATTCAATGGTGTAAGAATGAATCAGGTTGCTGGGATTAGAAGCAGCATCCATATTTTCATTGAAGGAGAATGCACCATCCAGGGGCGCCTTGATATTCACATTAATTTTGAAATCAACTTCACCATCATGGTTCATGTCAATATTGTAGCTGCTCACTTCCGGATAGGAAACAGGAACAGTGCCGCCAAGTTCAACATCAGGATTAACATCGGTATAAATAATCTGTGCCTGTGCTACAAAAGAAGAGGCAACAATAGAACCCGCAAGCAGGGAATAACTCTTTAGCTTTTCAGGAAGTGTACTGTATTTACTCATGAGATGGTTTTTAGTGCCCGCAAATTAAATCATCTTGGGTGAATAACAAAACCAATGTCAATAGCTACAAACGGTTAAATAGCTGATTGGAAGCAGCAAAGCGATGCTTCATCCCAGTCTCATGTAATAGGCCTCACGTCGGTGCTGGCCCTGTTTTCATTATCCCTTTAAAAAGAAAGTCGGCTTAAATGTAAGCATCACATAAAACCATACGCCGGTAACTGTCGGACTGCCTAATTGCGAAAAGGTTGCGGTTTTTACAAATTCGAGGGAACGCGTCGGAAAAAGCAAGCCAAGGCCGGTATTGATATTTACTTCTTTGCTAAGATCTTTAGTCACAATGAAGTCAAGTTCATAGCCAAGGAATTTATCGAGTGGTTGCCCTGGATCCTCCACATCTTCCACCTGATTTTGAAGGGCAAACCGGTGAAATTCAGTATTAAGATCCCATTTTTTATAGGTGTAGTTAGCATTAAGATAAGCATCTACCAATCCAGCATTGCGTGTTCCTTGTGGTAGGTTGAAGAATATGTCCATCTTGCCATAGAAACGGTGGGCTGCACCATACTGAAAATTGAACATGTTGGTAGTCCCG
>JBDSEW010000335.1:0-5652 GCA_039919825.1 Chitinophagales bacterium
GATAGAATAAATGAGGCGCAAATGTGGACGGGCCCATGGATCTGCCTTCGCCGTAGGAACAATCGTGGGCACAATGGAAAACTTGAGCATCGTTGCTGCCGCCTGATCTCCATCTGTGCGGCTGGCATAATGAACTTCCGTCATCAGGTGAAACCACTTTTTGATATACCAGAAGTTTCTTACTCCTGCTGCGTATTCGCTTTTACGGTTGAAGATTTCACGGCCGAAATAATCCGGCGCTTTATTGGAGCTGTCAGCGGCTCCCCGACTTTTAGTATAAATCGCATACCCATTGAAGCTGTACTTCGGATTTATGTTTAACAAAAGGTGTTCAGTAATGCTCAGGCAATACGCATCAGAAAATTTATTGGTTGAAAGATCAGGAGCGCCGTATGTCAGCCACGTCCTTGAGTTACCACCGTCATCACCATTGGCGATACCATAGCCATACCGCACGGATGCCTGGTTAAAAGAGCCACTTACTTTAGTGCGAAGATTGATGACATGCTTAACTCCAAGCACCCATCCACCTGCAGATGGATAATTTAATGTTGATATGGTATCCTGTGCGCTTGCATCAGCCAGCCGATGATATTCTGCCAGCAGCTTGATTTTTTGTTTAGTGCTGTCAAACGGGAGCAGTTGTTCAACAATGAGCATGCTTCTGCTCCGCAAGCCGAGACGTTCTGTTCCGTCAATGATGTTGACATAAAAATTGGGTGGTACTGAACTACTGGTGTCTACCGTTCCTGGAAACAGAATTGAAAAAGTTGTGTTTTTGAAGATGACTCCGAAACCCTGGCTGCTGTGATCATCGAAATAAAAATGATCTGCTATGTGAATGTCATCTCCACGAAAAAATTTAGCACCGATCCATATGCTCCAGTCTGATCCTTGAATGTGATTGGCTTCAGCATACAATTCGGGCAGGGCAAATGCAACTCCTCCATATGCTGTGCTCGACACATTTCCAATCAATTGACCTTTGCCGCTATACATCGCCACTCTAGCCTGCACATTAATCGCTGTACTATCATTGCTTTTACTCACCGGGTTAAAATGAAGCGCCCCGATCAACTCCACATAATCGGCCTCCTCCATTCTTCCACCGATGGACCCCATGCCATTCAGGTTGAATGATTTCCCGATGTTGCCTTCTATTTCAGGTGAAAATCCTGCGCCGACACGTCCGTATGAGCCGAAGGAGAACAGTTTATTTGAAATTGTAGTTTGAGCAATCACATTCGACAGAGTGAGCAGTAAAATTGCAGTGAGTAGTACCGGTAAATAACATTTCATAAGACGCGTGTTAACACTCTATAAAAAAAACTGATCATAAACTCAAAGATAAAAGTCCGAATTCATTTTATGATATTCATTTATTGTTGTGCAACAAAAAAATGCTGCTTATAAAATAATGTGCCCCCTACAGGGCTCCTAAATCAATTCTTTTGTTCAACCATAATTTCGCCCCGGAGCTTATCCAGATCTATTCGCATAGGCGTCAGGTTAAGAGATAGAAAATTGCATAAATACGACTTGGTAGCGTCGCTATTGCTCTTGTTAAGATGTGCTTCCAAAACCGATACTATCCCTCAAAAAAGGGATAGCATCGGTTGCTTCGTTGCTATGCTTTGGTATATCAAATAATAAATTCGTGAGAACGGCGTAAGTGGTGAAGGTGATGCTATTCCCGAAAATCGGTATAGTACTGCTATTGATAAAAAAACAAGAAAGCGTGTTTAAAAGTATCAACTTTAGCTTGGCGCCAATGCGATCTATTCGGGTGGGCTTTCCAAAAATTAAGCTCCATAGGGGCAGTATTTTGGTAGTAAATATTCAATAAGGTTTGATTCAACCCTGTAGGGGCGACATTATGTACAAAGCTTTACCAGATATGAGTTTGATGATGGTTGTGGAAAATTAGTCGGACAACTATGACATTCATTATTAACTAATTGAGTTCCCTATGAAATTTTCGGAAAGAGAAAATTTTCCGGGGATTGAAGACGGCATAGCCAATTTTTTAGCTGCGATTTAATCATCGTGATCGCTTCCATATTTTCATTTCTGCATTCCAGCTCCAATTCCTTCCCATCATTATCAAAGATGTTTTCCCTCTTGAAGAACCAGGATTTTATTTCAGGAAACGAATTCGATACAAACCGGTATGAACACGATTTGCGCAACAACGCCATGATGCTGTACCAGTGTTTATGACGAGCACCGGTGGAAAAAATGCATTCCTGATCTGCTACACTAAACTGAATCAATGAGCGCACAACGCAGGTAATTTTTGTAAATATCCCGGGATTTATCCGTAATTCCTTGAATCAAAAAGCAATACCTTTTCACTCAAAATCATCATTATGAAATCGCGCCTGGTTTTTTTCCTATCATTCCTTGCACTGAATGCTGTTGCTCAGGTAAAAAATAATCCCAACCGAACTGATCAGTTCGAAGGCGACAGTGCCCTCCTGGAGCAGGGATTTCCGGTGACCCCGTTCGGTGATACACTTTTTTATATCTATGAAGGTATTGGTCCCATGAAAGCGCAAACACGGGCTGCGGCAATAACTACGCGTATTGAAGTTCTGGATAGCAAAGAAATTTTTCAGGAGGATTCTTTTAGAATCGAGCGATATGAATCGAATGAATATGTAGTGTATGGCGACATTCCCATCCTAACTATCACTGACACCGATGCAAAGCGGGAAGGTATTACACAACTCGATCTTGCACAGAAACGATTGGAACAAATCATGGAATCTACCAGGGAATACCAGGAGGAATTTTCATTCCAAACTCTTATCAAAAAAATTCTGCTGCTTGGTTTATTATTCCTGGTCATTGGTGTTCTGGTCTACGGAGTGAACCGCCTTTTCAGGATTACTTATGCTCTCATTGAAAAGCGCTTGCTGTCAAGGCACCAGGGAATAAAAATCGGAAAGGCCACGATTTCAAATGCGAGGCATCTGTCGGGCCTGTTAATAAGCGTGGCTAAATGGCTTAAAGTATTCGTCATCATTCTACTCATCTATCTTTCCTTACCGGTGATTATTAATCTTGTCCCGGCATCTAAAGGAATTACAGACACACTTCTTGAATATACACTCACACCGCTTAAAGATTCCTTCTACGGGGTTCTTGATTTCATTCCCAATCTTTTTACCATCGCCGCCATAGTGCTCATCTTTTCGCTGTTTATCAGGCTTTTTAAAATCGTTGCCACACAAATCAGTGAGGGTTCCATTGTGATACCGGGATTTTATCCTGATTGGGCCATGTCAACATATAACATCATCCAGTTTTTTCTTTACGCATTCATGATTGTAGTTATTTTTCCCTATCTGCCCGGTTCGGGGTCACCGGTATTTCAGGGCGTCTCTGTTTTTCTCGGATTGCTTTTTTCATTCGGCTCTGCAGGTTCTATCTCTAATATCATTTCAGGAATTGTGATCACCTATATGCGCGCCTTTCAACTGGGCGATCGCATCCGGGTAGGAGACGTGGAGGGCGATGTGATGGAAAAATCCATGCTCGTCACAAGAATTAAAACGATCAAGGAAGAAGAATTCAGTGTTCCCAACAGCACGCTGATGAATGGAACAGTAAAGAACTATTCAAAGCTCGCGCGTACCGGAGGTTTAATCATTCACACTTCTGTTACCATTGGATATGATGCTCCGTGGCGTGAGATTTACAAAGCATTACTTATTGCTGCTGACAAAACCGAAATGATTTTGAAAGATCCGAAACCGTTTGTGCTGCAGGTGGCACTGAATGATTTTTACGTAGAGTACCAGATCAACGGTTACATCAATGATGCGCAAAAAATGATTGAGATTTATTCCGGGCTGCGGGAGAATATACAGGACTCATTCAATGATGCAGGAATTGAAATCATGTCATCGCATTACATGAATCTGCGAGACGGTAACAAGGTGACGATCCCCGAAAATTATTTGCCGGGAGATTATCAGCGGCCGGGATTTAAAATCGGAGAGTCAGCGAAGTAAGTAGACAACGTGGAGCACAAAGGTTTTCATCCCCCTAAATAACATTTCATGAGAAGCACCTTAACACCCGCCAAGAACGACCATAGTAAAATAAAAAATGAGGATTCATTTTATGATCTTCATCTCAATTCAGTTGAATTCCGATATGAGATTTAAAGCGCTGAAACTTACTTTATTGGTGCTGCTTGCCGGAACGGCAATGCAGGCCCAGGATTCATCGAAGAAGGATTTCAAGCTCGCGGGTATTCCCATCATTAATTACAACCGGACACAGGGAATTCAAATCGGCGCCATGGGAGCTGCTTATTTCAAAGTGAATAAGGAAGATACCATTTCGCCCTCATCGAGTGCCGGACTTGCTGGGTTGTACACTTCAGAAAAGAGTTACATGCTTTTCGGGTTCAGCCAGCTTTATCTTGCAAAGGATAAATGGAGAATCCGCGCTGCAGCAGGCACTTTGGATATCAACTTCCAGTTCTACTATGATGTACCAGTGATTGCTGTTGGAGATTTTGTAGACTACACTACCAAAGCAAATGTGCTTGCCTTTCAACTACAGCGAAATATTTTCAGAAGAGTATATGCGGGCATTCTCGGCAACTACGTTTCTGCGACTACGACTTTCAAATTTCCCAGTGAACTGGGTGGTGATTCCTCTACCACAAGCACGCTTAATAATATTGGTTATATTTTCACCAACGACACGCGTGACAACGTTAATTACCCTGTGAGAGGAATGTTTCTTAATTTCAAGAATCAATTTTATCGTGATTGGGTCGGCAGCGATTACGATTACACGCAGTTTATTATTGGCTACAATCAATTTTTTGTCCTGCAGAAAAATGAAAAGCATGTGATCGTTGCACGCGCGAACGTCGACATTGCTACGGGGAATGTTCCTTTCGAAGGACAATCCGTAGTCGGCATGGATGACATCCGCGGTTATTCGCAGGGTGAATATCGGGGTAACCAGATCTATACGCTGCAGGCGGAATACCGGTGGAATTTTTACAAGCGTTTCGGCATGGTGGGGTTTTTCGGATTGGCAAGCGCCGTAGACAATTTCAATGACATTTTCAGCAGCCAGGTTCTTCCTGGTGTCGGTGCCGGATTTCGGTTCAGAATGATCCGATCTGAGAAAGTGAACATCGGAATTGATGGAGCGGTGGGAAGAAATGATTACAGCATTACCTTTAGAATCGGAGAAGCATTTGCGCGATGAATTCCTTAACAGTATCCATGCTGCCTTATTACCTGAGCATTGCATCTATAATTGCATTCGCTATCACCGGTGCGCTCGCAGCTATTCAGTCGAAGAAAGAAATGGATATCATTGCCGTAATTATTCTCGCTGTAGTGACTGCTGTTGGTGGAGGAACTGTGCGGGACCTTGTTTTGAATCTGCCCGTCTTCTGGGTACAGGATCCCGCTATGCTTGTGACAGCGGTTGGCGCTTCGATTCTCACTTTCTTTTTCCGTTCAGGCATTAAGAAAAGTTATTCCCTGCTGCTTTACATTGATGCGCTTGCCAATGCTTTATTGCTCATGAGTGTGATGAAAAAAGTTTTCACTGCTGGGTTTCCATGGGAGATTGCAGTAACAAGCGGAGTGCTAACGGCTATTGGTGGTGGAT
>JBDSEW010000350.1:0-2654 GCA_039919825.1 Chitinophagales bacterium
GATTAACAACGAAGTCACCCGCTTTATAAAACGCGCCACCCACAAGCAGGTTTTCCTGGAATGCTATCATGGGTTCAGCATCATAATTCAATCCTTTGCCGAGCGGATTCCAATTTAGGCCGTCAAATTTTGCAATATGCATCAGCGTGTCGGTAAACGGCAAAGCAGCCCGTGTAAAACCTCCCGTCACATATAATTCATCGTTAAATACTTGCAGGGTGTGTACGTAGGAGTTCACTCCTGATCCCACTTTATTCCACTGTGTACCATCCCATTTTGCGATGTAGTCTACTTCAGTAGTATCTGAAAATTTAAATTCTCCACCCGCATATAACTCATTATTATATATTCCGAATCCTAGGACATCACTGCTAAATCCTTTACCTACTGAATCCCAGCTGGTGCCATTCCATTTGGCAACACCATTTACAGTAACCCCACCGGCTTTGGTAAAATTGCCACCTATATATAGCTCATCATTAAACTCAATAATTCCATGCGGGTATAGATTGTAATAAGGTGGAAAACCATCAGAGAGACCTGTGCCCAGTGCCTTCCAGGAGTCGCCATTCCATTTAGCAATTCCACTGATCGAATCTCCACCGGCTATGCTGTAATCTCCACCCACTATCAATTCTCCATCATACTCGTTTATCGCGTAGGTGTTACCATTAAATCCACTTCCCAATCCGCTCCAATTGTTTCCATCCCAACGTGCAATGTGGTTAACGGTCGTGCCGCCCGCGCTGGTGAAATAGCCCGATACATATAGTGTATCATTATAAACCAGCATGCTATGCGCCCAATTGTTAAGCCCGGTTCCTAAGGGTTGCCAGGTAGCGCCATCCCACCGTGCAATGCGATTGGCATTCACGCCACCAATTGTCGTAAAAAAACCGCAGGCAATCAGATCCCCTTTGTAATATTTAAAATCGACAACCCAGTCGTTAGTCGTTCCATCGCAGAATGAAGTCCATAGCTGAGCAAAAGAATTTGTAACAAGAAATAAACAAACAAGAAGGGCCAGGATTTTTTTCATGTAGCTGATTTTATTAGTTATGAAAACTGAAGTTGTATTCCACCGTCCATCCACGTTTGATCGAATTCAATTTATTTTTGATGTCCCTGCATCGAAAGATTCAATTGCCGTTTCCCTTAAAAGAGCCTTATTCAAATTTAGTATTGAACCACTGTCATTAAGTGTCAGTGAAACCTGTTTTACTATTTTCTGACAAATACATAACTGTTCATCTCTCTTGAATATTCAATCTGATCATCATCACTCATTTTTAATTCTTCCAGTATTCTGTAAAGTGTTCTTTCAGATACTCCCAGTTTTCTTGAAAGGTTTTTCGGATTTCCTGTATTCTCCTTTTGAATCAGCAGCAGGAGAAATCTAGTTCGCTCATAATATTTTACGCCTCCCATGTAATTAGATTTTTGATGTTCGGATTACAATGTTGTCACCTCTCAAGGTTACCGCCCACTTTTAACTACTGGCACATCGCATTTCTAATTGTGTATGCAACGTTTTACTTCTTTGACCATCAGCCTTTTTTTTCTGTGCATCAATAACTTTGCTCATAAAATTCAGACAGTCATCTTTTAACTGCATCACTTCGTCAAGCCACACATCAACAATATCCAGTAGCTCCTGCTTTGAAACACGGTTGCTTATTTGAGAAATTTTATAAGCCGGTTTCACTAATTCTCCATGGTCAATCATTCTTTTCACGGTTTCCACACCGCTGCCGGTTTTGCATACTTCATGCACCAGACCGAGATCTTTCATTTCCTGAGCCGTCCACTTTTTAGCACTGTAAATCATCTCCTGCGCTTTATTGAAACCTACTTTTCGGGTAAGAAAGCTGAAGGCGCCCATGCCCGGAAACATACCGAAAAGCGCTTCAGGAAAACTGAAGCGTGCATGCTCTTCAGCTATTAAATAGTTTCCTGCTAATGCGCTTTCAAATCCACCACCAAATGCGTTGCCTTGCACGAGTGAGATAGCAACAGCATCTGTACCAAAAGAAGTATCTAAATCATGCACGCATTCGATGCATGTGTACCCATATTCTTTGAGTCTATCTCTGTTTCCGCTTCTCACACATGAAACAAATAGTTCTAAATCGCCACCCATACCCCACACTTCATTATTGAGTGAGCGCTGAACTAAAAAATTTAATTTTTCTTTCCTTACAATCTCCTGTATTGTTGGGAATCCATTAGCAAATGCACTAAGTGTTTTTAGTGAATAGTGAAGTTGATCTTTTGACCCACCACGTATCCATAAAACGGACCTTTGGGTATCTACTTCAATTTCGAGACTATCATTGATTACCATAATGTTGTTTTTTATTGATGAATAGTGTGAATTGATCAAGCAATTTTCGAAATGCATTCTGTTTACGACTTTATATCCCATGCCGCTTTCAATTGTTACCCTGGAAAAGTGCTGAGGTAATTGGCAACTCATTCCATTCTTTTAATCATTGCTCTTCAGGAAAAATGTTAGGCCTGTCATCCTGGTTAGTTTGAAGCATTTCTTAAAAACCAATTTTCAGTGCCACTGAAACGAAGTCCGGTAGTTAAATTTCATTTCACTCATATGATGCTATGCTTCAGCTACATTGATTACTTCAGCATTTCCAGAA
>JBDSEW010000366.1:0-9622 GCA_039919825.1 Chitinophagales bacterium
ATAACGGGAAGGTCCATCCGGTTAATTTATCGAGGAAATAGCCAGCGAGAAATCCTACTGCTATGCAGGCGATAATCTGGTAAGCAATGGAGAAATATTTCAAAACAAGAAATCAGACTGCTTTGGATTCTTTTTGAAATTGCTGCGAAACAGGTTTTTCATTAGGCTTCATTTCCTTTACACCCATCTTGCACGAACCGGTAAAGCGCGCACCTGCCTCTACCACTAATTTACCCGTAACAATATCTCCTTCAAGGTAACCGGTAGATTTAAGAAAGAGGAGATCACTTACTTCCACTTTCCCGAAAACTTTACCGGATATATCAGCATTGTCGCAGATCATATCTCCGTCCACAATACCTGTAGACCCAATTACCACTTTCGATTTTGAAGAGATGGTACCTTTCATTTTTCCATCAACACGAATATCGTTGTCTGATTTTATTTCCCCTTCTATCTGGGTGCCTGCGCCAATAATATTTACCGCCGACTGATTGGGTGAAGTGGTGGTGGTGATGGGTTTGGTTGGATTGTTTTCTTTCGTGTTAAACATGGAAACGAAGTTTTGAAATGAAAAAAATGGTGATTATTTAAAAACAAGGTAGTCTTCAGGGTTCAGCGGTAATCCTTTGTACCAAAGCTCAAAATGAAGGTGTGGCCCGCTGGTGAGTTCTCCTGTATTACCAATGATGGCAATCACATCTCCGGCTTTTACGTAGTTTCCTTCTTCTTTTAAGAGTACAGAATTGTGTTTGTACAAAGATATTAAATTATCATTGTGCTGTATGGCCATCACATAGCCGGTTTCGGCAGTCCAGTTGGCGAAAACAACGATACCATCCAACGTGGATTTTATCGGTTCATTTTCCGGTGCAACAATGTCAACCCCATAATGCTGCTCACTTCCGTTGAAGGGTTCTGTAATGTATCCTTTCAACGGCGTAAAAAAATGAAAGCCCCTCACTGCAGAACTTTTCTTGATCAAAGTAGAAGTTTTTGAAACACTAAACCGTTGTTCGTCTTCAAGGTCTCTTCTCAGTTTATTTTCCGCCATGGAAACTTTATCCAGATCGATTGAATCATAATTCGGAGGTTGTGCTGCCACAGCAGCATTCTCAACATCCTCCGCATCGAGCTCTCCGCTGATCACCCGTTTAATATTTTGCAAAAATAAATCATTGGCATGTAAAACTTTTTCCAGGGAATCGCTTCGGAGTTTCAGCTCCATCACATCTCGCCGCATGCCCACGTCCGCGTAGCCTGGAATATATTCCCGCAAGGGTGTATAAACGATGGCAGAAACCGTTACCAGCACCAGGATCACCAGAATGGTGCTGACCAGCACATATACATTCATCCGTGTTAGCTGAAATGAAGTCACTTCTTCAAACGTCTCATCGTTCAGCAATACCAATCGGTATTTGTCCGTGAGCCGCTCAAACCACGATTTTTTCTTCTTTACATCAACAGGTTCCTCCGACATGGCAAAAGAGGGTGCAAAGATGGGCAAATCAGGGGGCATGAGGAAAATTTCTTTCCAACAGACAGGATATATCAATCGGTATAACATCCGGTTGAAAGTAGCCTGGTAAACATAACTGGCATTCGATGTCGGCCGATCATCTCCAAATTCTATGAAACACATTGCAATAAAAATCAATTTTCCGTCGAACTCACTATGTTTGCGTCCTCTTTATGAAACTACGCCGTTTCTTAATACTCTTTGTTACGGGAATACTGCTCCTTGTACTTCCGGAAGCCATCGTTTTCTACCTTATCATGCCATTACCTTCCAGCCAGCAATCGGATCAAATGGAGCTGGGTCGTTTTTTATATCAAACTCTCTGGTATACCCGGATTCTCGGGATGCTGTTTGTCCTGCCTTATTTTTTTCGCACCTGGCGTTTGGGGCGAATCATTGGCAAGATAATCACCACCGGCATGGTCACTTTCTGTCTGATAGTAGTTTATGTGCTCGGATTCCGGTTCATGCCCGAAAATGTTTTTAAAGAGCCGCAGGAGTTAGTGTTTGTACATCCTGATAAGAATGTAATTCCAGAAAATAACTATGTGCTGGGGATAGAAATGAATGGAGAGGCTAAGGCCTATCCGTTGAAGTTTGTGGGCTATCACCATAAAATACAGGATGTGGTTGGAGAGATTCCTGTTTTGGTAACTTATTGCACGATGTGCCGCACAGGGATGGTATATGATCCTGTTATAAATGGCAAACATGAGCAATTCAGATTGGTAGGTGCTGCGTTTAATAATGCTGTAATTGAAGATGCAACCACTAAATCGTGGTGGTACCAATCCACAGGTATTGCCGGAGCCGGGCCATTAAAGGGAACTACTTTGAAACTCTTTCCTTACCAGCAAATGACCCTTGCAGCCTGGGTTGAACAATATCCCAACACTCTTATCATGCAAGCCGATCCTCATTTTATAAAGGAATACGCGAAGCTGAAAAATTACGACATCAATATCCCTGCTGCCAATACGGACCCTTCCAAAAACAAATCCTTCCTGCCCAACAGCTGGGTATTAGGTGTGGTGGTGAAAGACAGTTCCAGGGCTTTTTTGTGGAATGAGCTGACAGAAAAAAAAGTGCTCAATACTATCGTGAATGAACAGCCGATTGTAATTGCATTGGAACCCGATGGTTATTCATTCCATGCCTGGAAATCTACCCTCGGGGATTCCACAGTTACTTTTGTGATTACAGGTGACGGCTCGCTCTCCGATCAACAAACAGCTTCCCGTTGGAACTGGAAGGGTGAATGTAGCACCGGTTACTATGCCGGGAAGAAATTGTTTCCCGTCTCTGCATATCAAACCTATTATCATTCCTGGGAGCGTTTTTACGGAAACAGCCATCAGAAATCTCCTTATTCAATTGGAAACAATAAATTTTTCCAGTTGCCACCTGATCAAAATCGGTGAACGCCTCCACTGAATTAAATTAACGGCTCACCTATTTGGAACATTGAATTTTTCATCTAAGTTATCCGCTAGAGAAGTAATTAACTCGCAGATTTTGCTGAAGCTGCAGATTTGTCACCACAGTGGACTGATGATAAAAAATTCCTGTCTTCACAGAATTTTTTGTCGCATTTAAACGATTCCCGATACTGCATTATCTTTAGGCATCCGTGAAGCCAATCACTCACTCCAGCCTTTTTCACCTGGTCTTGTTAGCAGTGCTGGTAATAGTATGTTGCCTACCCCTCTTTGCAAAACTCGGCGCTCCACCCATTTACATGTGGGATGAAGCAACCTATGCCAACAACGCACTCGATATGTACCTCTCTCATGATCCCATTGTTGTGCGCATGGAAGGCCAACCCGATCTTTACAACACCAAACCTCCTTTTGTAATATGGATGCAGATTATCAGCCTGCACCTTTTTGGCTGGAACGAATTTGCTGTTCGTTTTCCCTCTGCGCTTTTCGGCACCCTCACCATACTTTTACTCCTCTGGTTCAGCCTGGTCGTTCTTAAATCAACATTTATTGCAATTGCAGCAATGTTCACATTGGTGTGTACGAACGGCTTTGTCACTATTCACGTAACCCGAAGTGGCGAC
This sequence comes from Chitinophagales bacterium, assembly GCA_039919825.1. Classification (GTDB taxonomy): domain Bacteria; phylum Bacteroidota; class Bacteroidia; order Chitinophagales; family UBA10324; genus JACCZZ01. Next base: position 3,588 of record JBDSEW010000366.1, read on the forward strand.
CTTGATGCCACACTTGTATTCTGGATTACCTTCTATGTCCTGTTTTTCATCAAGTACCTTCTTAAGCCAGAACGTCCCGGACTTCATTTCTTCCTGATTGCTTTTGGATTGATCGGTGCCTTTCTCACCAAAGGCATAGCAGGCTGGTTTTTTCTTCCATTGCTTGTGCTTATTGCCATTATTCACGGTTTTTTTTTAACACTCCTCCGGCAAAAAGAAGTATACTTCGCGGCTGTAGCCGTGCTGGTGATTTCTTGTGGATATTATTTTTTGCGGGAATCAATGGCACCGGGTTATTGGGCAGTTGTTTATTCGTCTGAATTAATGCGGTTTAACAATACCGTTATGAGCTGGCATGTTCAGCCATTTGGTTTTTACTTTCTGAATATGCTGCATGGAAGATTTACCCCTTTTCTTTTTCTTATTCCCTTTTCATTACTGGTATTTTTCTTTAGGGAAGAAAAAATAATCCATAGGTGCCTGCTTTTTCTTTGGGTACTGACAGCCGGATACTTTTTACTCATCTCCTATCCTGCCGATAAGCTCGAGTGGTATGATGCACCATTGTATCCTTTTCTCGCCCTGATGATCGCCATTTTGGCAAACACAATTGTCAACATCATCCAAACATTTGACTTCATTCATTCGCACCCCCTGTCAAAAAATATTGCTGCTTGCTTTGTACTGCTTGCTTTGTTAGCCAGCCCTTATTACCGCATGCTGAAAAGCGTTGTGGCAAATGATCAGATCACATATGCCTGGGATCCTGCCCAGTTAGACGAATTCAGAATTACCGGTGCCTTTATGAGACATCTCAAAGAGAATTTTCCCGAATTACATTATTATACCATTCTTAAATCGCCACCTGCCGACGAAGAACATTTTGACCAGTTGAAGTTCTATCAGCGAACCTACCAGTTGCAGTACCATTTTCTGATAGATATAAAAAATGATGCGGGGGAAATTCAGCCGGGAGAAAAAGTGATAACCTGTGAAAACCAGCTACAAAGTACTCTTGAAACCGCCTGGTCATTCGAAATATTGGAGGCCTGGAAAGGATGCAAGCTATATCTGATAAAAGATGAGAGAAAGCCTGCAGAAATTTCTTCCCCCAACATCCAATAACCTACCCGGATTTACGTTTCAAAATCCACTTTCAGGTGAAAGAAACTATCTTGCGATAATTTCCCTCTTTTAAAATGTTTTTACCCTTTTAAGACTTAATTTTCCGTCTTCAAAATTTGATGCAATTGCTTAGAAAACATCCTTATTTATTCACGGTGCTTCTTGCCGTTTTGATCTTATCATCCTGCTCTTCCGGCAAGAAAGGGGGACAATCTTATATAGGTCGTGTTTTTCACAATACCAGCGCTCATTATAACGGCTATTACTATGCAAAGCTCAAGATGACTGAAATAGAGCAGCAGTTATTAGCCGGAAAAAAAGATGATTATACCAAACTGCTTCCTATCTATGACATCGGCAATGCACAAGATCCTGCAGTGGGTGGTGAAATGGATTCAGTAATCAAGAGATTAACGATCGTTGTTAAGCTTCATCCAAAAAGCAAATGGGCAGACGATTGCTATTTTAATATTGGAAAAGGATACTACTACAAGAAAAATTATGAGGCGGCACTTGCGACCTTTCAGTTTGTTTCTTCTGAATTTAAAGATACAAACCCTGCTACTTCATCTGCTTCATCTAAAAAGAAGAAACGAAGTGGCAAGCCGATGACCAAATCTCAGCGCGAAGCTCTTCGTGCAAAGGAAGAGGCCAAAGCAGCTTCGGATAAAGGCTCTGGTGGAGCTTTGAGTTTTCTCAAACACCAACCCATCCGTAATATCGATCTGCTATGGATGATCCGGTGTTATGCCAACCTCAGGAATTTTTCAGATGCACAGGCAATCATTGCCTACCTGGAAGAAGGAAATAAATTTCCTAAAGAGCTCAGCGAAGATCTTGCACTCACGAAAGCTTATGTGAACATCCAACACAAGCAATATGACAAGGCTATCGAGCCAATGAAAACGGCAATTAATCTTACCGGCAGCAAAAGTGATGAAACCAGGTACACCTACATTCTTGCTCAGCTATACCAGCTTAATGGCAATTTCAAATATGCAACCCAGGAATTCAGCAACATATCCAAACTGAGACCTTCCTACGAAATGGATTTTAATGCCCGCATCAGCCTGGGAAAAATTTATGTGCAGTCAGGAACAGGTTCTTCCAAAGAGATTCTCTCGCTGCTTGAGGATATGTCGCGCAATGACCGATATGAAGAATTTAACGACCAGATCTATTACTACATGGCGCTGGTGAACTTGCGGCAGGATAAAGAAGAAGAAGCAGTGAAAAACCTCGAGGCATCCATTAAAAAAAGTGTGACGGATGCTAACCAAAAAGGATTGTCGTTTCTGAAGTTGGGTGAGCTAAGTTTCCGCGACCAGGATTACCTCACGGCGCAACCAAGCTATGACAGCGCAGTTGTTTTTCTGAATTCAAAATTTGACACGCTCGACCGAGTTAAAGAAATAAAGGAGGTACTTGACCGTGTTGCTGATGAAACGATGATAATCATGTTGGAAGACAGCTTGCAAAGGTTGGCGAAAATGACTGAAAAGGAACGGAATAAAGTAATTGACAATGCACTGACTGCTATTGAACGTAAAAAGGAATATGAAGCGAAAGATACGATGCTAAGCCTGGAAACACAGAAAATCCAGGAACTTCCCGGCAGCAACCAGGCAGGATCATCTGGAAGTTGGTATTTCTACAATACCTCCATGAAAGCAACCGGTTACAATGATTTCATTAAAAAGTGGGGGAACCGGGCTGTGGAAGATAATTGGCGAAGAAGCAACAAAAAATCTAACGACAATGAAATACTTGCTAACGACGGGACAGAAGTGCTGGTAGACGAAACCGCAATAGCAAATGATACTCAAGCCGGGGGTGAGGATGCTGCAAGAAAGAAGATGCTGGATGGAGTTCCACTCACACCAGCCAAAATGGCCAATTCGAACAGCGTCATTTTTGGAGCCTACTATAACTTAGGTACAATCTATAAAAGCGATCTCAATAATATTCCCAAAGCCATTGAGACCTTTGAAAAAATTGCTGCCCGTTTTCCTGAGAGCGATAACATCACTTCCGTTTATTATAATCTGTACCTGCTTTACTTACAAACAGGCAACATTGCCAAAGCAGAAACATACAAGCAATTGGTACTGCAAAATCCAACCAGCGCCTTTGCTCTGGTCATCAGTGACCCTGAATACCTCAATAAGAAAGAAGAAAAGAAAAATGAGCTGAGTCACTATTATGCCTCTACCTATGATTATTTTGTTCTTGAAAACTACCAGGATGTAATGAAGCGCACACGGGCCGCCGACAGTTTATTCAAACCCAATCCGCTTCAATCAAAGTTTGATTTACTTGAGGCAATGGTAACGGGAAAAACGCTTGGCCGCCAGCAATATATTGATGCGCTTGATTCTATCGTGAAGAAATACCCCACTGGTGAAGTGCATGATAAAGCAGTTGAAATCCTGATTGCGCTTGGTGTGGAGGTGGCTGTTACTTCAAATAATAGACAGCTGGAGCCGATGAATAAATCGAAACCAAATTCGAAAACAGCACCCTACCAGGTACATACCGGTAACCCACATTATTTTGTGGTGGTCTTCAATACCATATCACCAAAAACAAAAGGCATAGCTGATGGCCTCTCTGACTTTAATAAAGCTCAGTATTCACTCGAAAATTATAAGGTCACTCCGCAGCTGCTGGATACTAAAACACAGATGATAGTAGTAAAGCAGATGAAAAATAAAGATGCTGCAATGGCTTATTACAATAAGGTTACGGATTCTGAAACCATGTTTGAATCAGTGGAAGATATTGGCTATAACATTTTTGTAATTGACGATAAAAATTTTCCACTTTTTTATCAAAGTAAGAATGTGGCAGAATATGAGGACTTCTTCTACAAAAACTATGAAAATGGTGATGACGAAGAAGAGGAAGAAGAGGGTGAGTAAAATATCTTGCAGCTATTTAAAAACGGCATGAAGATTGGCTTCTGCTCTGCCAGTGATTGACCGCCCGTACAAAATCATACGCTCCATTAGTTTCCTGTTGTTGTCAATGCCGAAGCAACGAAAGAGACGCAGCCTCATTATCGCCCACATATTTCCTTCCTCTACATTCAAAAACACATCTAACTTTACTTTATTTGCACACTCCTTTTTAAAAGGTTGCTGACCCTTCTCCTTCATGTCAAAAAATAAGACAGCCACTCCGCTTGTAAAATACTTCTGGTACGGTGTACTTGGAAGCATCTTCATCTTTTTTTCGATGCTGCTGCTGGCAGCCGTGGGTGCTTTTGGAAAAATGCCTTCCTTCGAAGAAATTGAAAACCCAAGAAGCTCGCTGGCTACGGAAGTATATTCAGCAGATGGTGTGCTGATCGGGAAATATTATTTTCAAAACCGTTCCACCTCTTCTTTTGAAGAAATTCCCGAGATGATCAGGAATTGCCTTATAGCAACGGAAGATGTCCGCTTCTACAACCACTCCGGTATAGATTATTGGGGAACAATCCGGGCTGTGCTTTCTACACTTATAGGAGATCGCGAGGGCGCCAGCACGATCACTCAACAATTAGCCAAGAATCTTTTCCCCAGGCCTTCTTCAAATATTTTTGCCACTATACTTTCAAAATTCAAAGAATGGGTAATTGCTATTAAGCTCGAACGGCGTTATACTAAAGATGAGATTCTGAATCTGTATCTGCAGACTGTAGCATTCAGTGAAAATGCCTTTGGAATAAAATCTGCTGCACGCACCTATTTTAACAAAACACCGGATTCATTGCTCGTGGAAGAAGCATCGCTGTTGATCGGAATGCTGAACGGAAGCACTATCTATAATCCGCGGCGCCATCCTGATTTTGCATTCAACAGGCGAAATGTTGTGATGTCGCAAATGCGAAAAAATGGTTACCTCACGCAGGCTCAATATGATTCGCTCCGGCTGGTACCCATCAAGCTGAATTACGTAAGCCCGGATCACAACGAAGGAGCTGCTACTTACTTTAGGGAGTTCCTCCGTCAGGACCTGGCCCAATTCTGCAAAGACCACCTGAAACCTGATGGATCACAATACAATATTTACAAAGACGGGCTTCGTATTTATACCACTATCAATTATAAGATGCAACTCTATGCTGAAGACGCGGTTCAAAAACACATGCGCGATCTGCAAAGGCAATTTAATCAAAGTTACAAGGGATCGGTGCCATGGGGTAAAAGCGAGAAATATATTGAGGATGCCATGAAAAGAAGCGAGCGATGGTCAAAAATGAAAGCTGCCGGTGCTTCTGAAGATTCTATCCGCAAGGCGTTCAAAACAAAAATCACGATGACCGTATTTTCCTATCAGGGAGAAATAGATACGACGCTGTCGCCTTATGATTCTATCAGGTATTACAAATTCTTCCTGCATTGTGGCTTTATGGCCATGGATCCTGCATCAGGAAATATTCTTGCATGGGTAGGCGGAATAAACCATCATTATTTTCAATATGATCATGTAAACATCAATGCAAAAAGACAGGTGGGTTCTACCATCAAACCTATTCTTTACACGCTGGCCATCGATAATGGCTATTCGCCCTGCTTCCAGGTACCCAATGAAAAAATATCGTTTCCTGAATTTCAAAACTGGACTCCTTCTAATTCAGATGGCAAATATGGTGGAATGGTCACCTTGTACCAGGGACTTCAGCAATCTATTAATACTGTAAGCGCCTTCCTCATGAAACAATTAGGCCCTCAGCCAATGATAGATTTGTCACGTAGGATGGGAATCAGCAGCAATATGCCTGCTTATCCTTCGATCTGTTTGGGAGTACCTGATATTTCTGTTTATGAAATGACTGGTGCATACGGAACTTTCGCCAACCAGGGTACTTACACAAAGCCGCGTTACTTGATAAGAATAGAAGACAACAAGGGCAGCGTGATACA
>JBDSEW010000371.1:0-6582 GCA_039919825.1 Chitinophagales bacterium
CTGTATTTGCGTACTACTGAATTCAGTGGCTAATTTGCAGTGTGCAGTTGGCAATTGCCAACTGCACACTGCAAATTAGCCACTGAATTCAGTAGTACGCAAATACAGGAATGCTGTGTTGAATTCGTACAAGATGCAATACTATATTTCTATCAGCAAATTTATTCATTCTAAAAACCCGCACTATAAAAGCTCAGTGTTTAAGGCTTATATTATCATTCCCTGAATTCAGGGATATCCATTTTACCAGAATTCTGTGATGAAATCACCCTGTTGATAATACCATATTTGTATCAGCAAATGTGATCACTTCAACAATCAGGTCTTATGAAAAACAATCACTTCAATCAGGTCCTTCACCATGCAGGCATTGAAGCAGGTGCATGGGTGATCACAGCAGGATTCTTTACTGTTATAGTTTGGATGGCTGGAAATTTATTGTAAGAAATCACCTCAAAGGTGAATACAGCATAAAGCTTATTTTCAGGGCAAGGAAGTTATGGGCAATTATTTGGTATGGATTGATTATATGGGAATCAGTTGCAAAGAAGAGGATAGTGCAAGAACCGCAGAAACCTATCGGCTGAACATTGAAAATGCCGGATGTAAACAATATAACTGCGGTTCTTCACATCCTGATTGCCCTCAAGCAGGTAAATAAACCTGCGTATTTTTTTGGTATTGACAACCGGAGTTGGATTGGCGATCTTTACAGTGTGTATTTTTTATGATTTCCCTTTTCCCTGTTACGGTTTACACAAGCACCATTTATCCTGTTGTGCTGCAGAACAGTATAAGTCACTTACAAGGATTTTTGATCCCTTCTTCACTACCAAAGAGGCAGGAGCTGGCCTGGGAATTGGATTGGCCGTTGCGAAAAGCATCATGGAACAACACGGCGGAACTATTGAACTGGAAAGTGAACCGGGAATAGGAACAGGTGAAGTTGATCATTTCAAAGAGTTATATATACAGACATCCTCTTATTCATTTGCTTCGGGTATTTCAAAAAGTATTTTGTAAGCAGCAAGGCTGGGCAGGTACACAGCCGGAGTGGCCACAACTTAAGTACGCACCTTATTCTAAAACAATATTCCCGTATGCATCAGTTTTTATCATACACATGCTGTAAAAGAAAGTGCCGGAATGTTCATACCCGCCAATCAGGTAACCGCCATCCTGTGTCTCAAACACTGACACTGCTGTAAATGCAAAGAATCCGTTGAACTCCCGATGCCATTGATAATTAAGACTGTCATCGAGCTTGAGCAGGTACATACGATTGCTGCTTACCAGGTAAAGGTCCAACAACTCATTGGTAGTAGCTGACATAATAAAGCCATCAGAAGTTTTTATCAGCTCTCCCGCATGCGCCAGGTTCTCGTATTCAGAATAAGTTTTGAGGTCCCCGGGCTTTCCGGACTTATCAATTTGCTGCGTGTATAATGTTCCGGGCATGTCCCCGATCGTACTGTTATTATAAGTGCCAGTATTTTTTGAACCATAAATGATGATGGAGGAAGCTGTTTCAGTTATTCCCTTGGAGGTAAGAGATCCTTCAGGAAATGAGAGTATTGTATCCCATTCTTTTTCAAAATCCGTATTTAACCGAAGGCAAAAAGTTACTAAATGAGAAGTATCCGACGCATCCGTTTTATAGGTAGAGCCGCTGATTGTAAATCCCTCGCTGTCACTTGAAAGCCCCCTGGTCATTAAGGCAGTAACTCCCGATAAATCCAAATTTACTAAGTGCTGCATACCGGCAGCATCAATGGACAAGGCAAAGGGAAATAGCGAGTTGTCCAAATTAATGGATCCGGCAATAAGAACCAGGTCACCGGTGCTGTTCATTACAAACTCCGGAGGGTTGAGAGGACCCGACCTGACATTCCCGACAGGGTATTCTCTCAGCGTGCCTTCCATCACCTCACCTGTAGAATCATTTATTTCACAAACATTGATAATGGATGAAATGGAACTTGCCACTCCTACTGCCATCATGGTTTTTGCTTTACAAACTTTGATGTTGCAGTAGTGAAAACCTGAAGGGAGGCGTTTCTTCCATAGAACATTACCTCGAAGATCGCATTTGATGACAAGGGGAGGAAGCTCATTATTTTCAGGTGGAAAACCATAGATCACAAAATTTCCATCCGGTAACTGAAAGGCCCCTCCGGTATAGTAGCTGGAGTCTGAAGGAAAAATCCTTACGAATTCGGATGAAGCTGGAGCATCAATAGATTTTTTGCAACCTCCTGCGAAAAGAAGAAGCAAGAACAACGGTAAAAGACAATGAGCTAGCTTCATATATCAGAAATTTCCGTTCTCATCTGTCTTGATAATTTCAAGCAGGTAATTTTCATCTCCCAAACTCTGGATCATGGTTTCAAAAGCGTAATGGCCGTCAGGTGTTACACAAATGGAACCCAGGTAATCATAGAAATGCGTTTGTATGTTTGAAACAGATAGCAGGGTAAGATCAGCATTCAGCCGGGCAACAAATGAAGTTTGCTTTCCGAGATAAGCGGTACCCACCAGGTTGATCGGGTTGAACCCAATCAATAATCCATTGTCACCTGTTCGCACCAGGTCAGCCGCCATATTCTGAAAGTCAAACTTCAACGGGGTGGTTTTGATGAGGTTTCCATCAGGGTCTATTTTAAATATGCGTGCGCTGTTATCATCAATAGAGTAAATAGGATCTTGCGTAATATTTGGCAAATTATATTTTTCATTATAGGCACATGCATAAAAATAATCACCGCCACCAGGGATAATGTCGGATGTGTAACAGTAGTATCCGGTGTAGGTTCCACCGTCGGCTCCTGCCGGATCGAACCAACTGGTTTCATAGAATTTTGTCCAGGAAGAATCTCCCGTAGCACCACACTTAAGAATAAAAAAGCAACTGACGAATGGATCCTTCTCCTGAATATTTCCAATCAGCAGATACCCGTCATCCGTTGGCGCGCAACCGGTGACGGTAGTGACTGTCCCTTCCGGGAAAAAATAATCCTGCATCCATACCTGATTGCCCAGTGTATCCAGTTCCATCAGAAAAGCCATACTTAATCTTACATTGTCTGGCCTGAAAAAGACAGTGCCACTCATGACGTAATTCCCTTTATCGTTAAAAAATAATTTCACCCCAAAAATGTCCTTTATTTTTTTAGGGTCGAGAGGCAGCGGGTAAGATCCCAGTAGTGAAGTGCTGGTATCTTTGGCTGATAATTTAGTAAGCATCATCATTCCCGTTGAATAAGAAGCTATTATCGCATCACCCCCGGGCGTGATCACAAAATCATAGATGATGAGGCTCTCAAATTCCTTTCGCCACAGCAGGATTCCATTTTTATCGAGCTTAATGATTGCTGATGTAGTATCAATAGTATAGTTTGCGTAGTTATAAGAACAAAACAAGTTGCTCTCTGCATCACTCCTGATCTTACCCGGAAAATAAACCGGGGAATCGGTGAGTACTTTTACCCATTGGGCATCTCCCGTTGACTGGTCAATGGAAATTTTTTTGCAAGAAAAAAATACTTCCGCAATTATTGTAAACACCAAAACAAAGGAGTGCTTCCTCATTTCACTTTTTTTATCCTGTAAGAAAGTATATAGAACGCACCAATATTGAATTGCAGGTTGTCCATTCTGAAATCATCGTCGATATAGTAGTATTTATAAAGATTGATTTCATCAGCGTATCGGGTACCTTCCTCATTTACCAGATCCGGAAAGTAAGTGTACCTCACATTTGCAAAAATTCCAAATTCTTTAACAGTATATCTCACTCCTGCAACCCCAAAGTAACCAACCATGGAAGCGTTTCTTAAAGAAGTCCGATCCACCAGGTCTTTTTCATTGTCACGTGTAGTAGTGCCCAATGCCCGTGAGACAAAAGAAAAATCCACGCCTGCCTGCAGGTAAGGACTGAGAGAACCGGATAAAAAATAATATTTTAAGGAGAGCGGGAAATCAAAATAGGTGATGTTTTCGCTATAGTGAATAGTGCTTTTCTGCACACTATCAAGTGTATGGGTGTATCCTGTGTTCCGGAACTGAACCTCCAGTTCAGCCCATAGGTTTTTAAAAGCACGCCGCTCTATTTCAATACCAAACTGGTATCCTGTTTTCGATTCATAGGAAGCAAGGCCTGTTGCGTCATCCGCATGAACAACTGAATATGTTTTTAAGACATCAATTATTGGTACGTTAGCACCTCCGCTGATGCCCACCGACCAGGTAGATACGGGACTGAAATTTATAAACAAGGAAGAAAGCCTGGGATCATCCTTGAATTTATCCGGTTTAAAATTGGGATCAACTTTCATGATTTCAGCAGCCGCATTATCAGCAGCTTCCAGGTTGTCAATGGAAAGATAACAAAGAATAAGCAGTTTACCCGCTTGTAGCTGGTCCGATTTTGAAAGCGGGCATCCCTTGAGAGTAGCGGTAAGTAATGTGATGGCCGGATCATAATTTCCATCATCGTAATAGGTGCCTGCATTTTTTAAATTTGCAATGCAGGTATCGGTCTGCGCCATGGCTGGATTGGTAAACAAAGCATGAACTGCGAGCAGGAACCAGCAAGCAAGAACCGGAAGCCAGGAACCACGAAGCCGTAATTTGTAACTTATCATTCGTACTTATTAATTTGGATCGGCATTATTTCAAAAAAGGATCAAGGCAAGTCAGGTTTAATTTTTTTGTAGGGCTCATCACTTCCGACGTAAGTGTTCCATTCTTCAGTGGTAAGATTGCGGGTTATAGCGTTAAGCAAAAGGTTTTCCAAATGTCCCGTAATCACATCAAATTTCCGTATGGCATTGTCTGCACAACCAACAAAGATCTTCCCATCCGGCGATAGTGCCAGAGATACAGCCGTAAGCATTATATCTTTTATCACAATCGGTTTCAGCGAGAGATCAGCAGGATTATAGACCCTGATAACTTTGTTTGCTGATACCGACACCAGCGACTTCAGGTTTTCATCAATCGCTATGAAGTCAATGCTGCTGGTGTTGTCTGTAATGGTTTTAACAAGTCCACCATTTGAATTAAAAACGCTGACTATACCATTTGAACAACCTAACGCGACATAGTTTCCAACACTGCTGAAAGCCACAGACTGAATTCTAGCAGGAGAATTATTTGCGATCATCTTTTTTTCACCAGACGAAATATTCAACAGGTACATACGGCCGTCTTCACAGCCAACAGCAATCGTGTTATTGGCTGCATTCATGCCCAGTGCTTTGATACGCGAATCAAAATGAATCTTTTTTTGAAAGGTATTAGCATTCCAGATAATTACTATACTGTCACGTCCACCGGTTGCAAAACTATTCCCGTCGCTGCTGAATGCGGCAGCACGCACTAATCCCGTGTGGGCAGCAAGACGTGGTGACGTGGTGTTTTTTTCAGCATTGAAAAATACAATTGAATTGTCTTCATACGCTGAAACCGAAAATTTTCCGTTAGGACTAAGATACCCGGTGTTCAAAGCCGGCTGATTGGCAGAAATGTGAAAGGTATTTTGCAAAGAATAATCTTCACCTGAATAGCTTGCCAATAATCCATCGCTGTTCAACGCCATAATATTTTTACCGGAGTTTGAAACACCAATGGATTTTATTTCACCCTTTGAGCGGATAACAATCGATTGAAAACCCGGATTCATCTTCCTCAGGTTCTGATACAAGGCAGCGTAGAGTTCGGGATCCTGTGTATTGCCACCATTTGCTTCCGCCAGTATATAGGATTCACATGCAAGCAAGGCTGAAAGTTGTTTGTCTTCGATTGACTGCATCGATTGGAAAGCAATTGCCTGGCTGAGTGTAAGCAACCTCAGGCGATTCGCTTCTGATTTTGCGGAATCTGCTTTCTGTTTTTGCAGGACTGCTTCCCTGCTGTTTTGTTCTGCTATGTCTTTTTGCTGCAGTGCAATATTTTGCTGCGTAATCGCATTCTCAGATTCCAGTTTAGCAAGAAGCTCCTGCTCCTGGGCAAGCTTCTTCTGCTCACCCGCAATTTTCGATTGCATCTCAGCAAATGATTTTGCAACCAGCGCCTGCCTCGATGCATTCATGGCCAGCTCGTTCGATCTTTCTGCAAGCTCCTTTTGATTAATGGCTTCCTGTGTTTTTTGTTCGGCAATTATTGTTTGCGCCAGTGCCTCATTTCGCTGTTTTATTGCAAAAAGGCTAAAGCCAGACAAGATGAGGATCAGCACCAGGCCGGCACCAAATGCTATATTTCTCCGCCGGTTTCTTTTTTTCCGGATGTAGCGCTTACTCTTTTCAATAAACTGCTTTTGTTCATTACTCAAAAAAAGTTTGCTCTCATAGGGTGCCATGTACTGCAGGTCCGCTTCCTGCAGCAAAGTATTGCGCTTCTCAAAATCGTTGTACCGGTTAATCAGGAACTGGCGCACTTCCAGCATTTGCTTCTCCACTAAACTTATCTGTTCATAAATCTTTGCTGCAAGTGCATCATGCCGCAGCTCATATTTACCGTTGTCATCCATGTCTTTAAGGATGCGCAGGTCTACAAATTTATGTAAGTCACTTTCAACATTCT
>JBDSEW010000386.1:0-5838 GCA_039919825.1 Chitinophagales bacterium
AAACACCTGTACCTGAATGTCGGTTGGTCTTTCCCGGGTCTTACCGATGAATTTGTGGATCAGTTAAAACCATTTATGGACAATGGTGGGAATATAATGATCAGCGGACAGGATGTTGCATGGGAAACATTTGACGAAACTAACTCCCCTTACTGGTCATCGAACAAGCAGGACTTTTTTACAGATTATTTAAATGTAGGTTGGATATCGGATGGTACTTCTTCCAATAAGCCGCTTACAGCAAACCTGAGCGACATATATGCATCGGTTCCTTCTGCCAACATCAACGCATATTATGGAAGCGCTTATTTTTATCCTGATGAGCTCTCTTTAGTAAATGGCTCTATTGCATCTTTTTATTATAACAATCTCGTAAGTAAAATTGCAGGTGTCCGCAGTAATGATGGACATAAGGTAATTTTCCTGGGTGTGGGCCTTGAGATGATTGGAACGGATACCGACAAAGAAAATATCATGAAGATCACCTATGATTGGTTCCATGGAACCATTACTTCTGCTGAATTTGATGCAGCGATTGCTTCTGTGATGGGACAGAATTTTCCTAACCCAAGCAGCAGCCTCACTTATATACCTGTTTCAGGATTGAGTGATAACATGACCTTTACAGTTACCGATCAGTTAGGCCGCGTACTGTTGTCGCAACCGGTTCAAAAGAATGCATCATCGATCACCGTAAATACAGATCAGTTACCCAATGGTTTCTATCTCTACAGGATAGCGAACGCTTCCAACCAGGGTGTAACGAAATCAATGGAAGTGATTCATTGATTGATATTTTGATACATCTGAAAACGGAACTCTCAAAGGGTTCCGTTTTCTTTTTTAAGTACCATAAATAATTCACGACCTGCTCTGGGTGGAATTGAGTTGATGGCCTTTTCCAATACATGAATCCTGAATAACGGCTGAAAATACTGAAGATATTCTTCTTTTGAACCTCCAAACGGAGGGCCTCCTTTCATAGCTGTATCATCGAATAACAAGCCGGCAATAGTGCCCTGAGCTGCCAGCAACCCATATATTTTTTTTGAATAGGCACTGCGCAGGGATGGGTCGAGTGCACAGAAGAATGTTTGCTCAATGATCAGGTCATACTGTCCCTGGTGCGCAAAAAAATCTTCATGCAGCAGGTGATTTTCCGGAAAGGATGGACAGCGAATCTTAAAATTCCTGAGTGGTGCCAGGGAAATGTCGAGCACAAAGACATTTTCAAATCCCTGTTCAAAGAGATATGCAGCTTCATGCCCATTGCCCGCTCCCGGAATCAGGATACGGCTCTTTTTATTCCTTAGCTGGTCAAAATAGTTTTTAAGAGGTGGAGAAACAGCACCAAGATCCCACGATGTTTCTCCGCTTTTATACCGTTCTTCCCAGTATGATTCATCTAACAAATTCATAACAGAAATTAATTAAAATAATAAGCTCTTAAAGGTGTTGAGGGCAACAGGAGGTTCCATTTTTAAAAGAGAGCTTAAAAATGAATAAAAAAACCCGTGCAATTGCGCAACACAATATTTTGGTCGGAAATTCATTATAGGTCATCGCTTTAAGGTTCTGACAGAATTTATTGAAATTTGCGAGTTTAAATACAACAATAAAAAATTACTTTATCTTTGGCGACCTCCATTAAACCCAGCTTTTTAGAACTAAATTTTAAAAAATGAAACAATTGAAGTTTATAGTTTTTATTCTCCTTGGAATTACCATCCTCAATTTGTGGCAAAGCTGCAAGAAGGGTCCTGAAGATCCATTCTTCTCGATTCATTCGCGTTTGGCCCGCGTAACCGGTGATTGGAATATTACTTCTTTCAGGGTTAACGACCAAGACTCATTGCGCAGGGTTACTGATTCTATTGGACCATATATCGGCTTTTGCGGAAGCGAGACTGATAAAGTGGTTTTAAACTATAAATATGTCTGGACCTTTGAAAAGACCGGGGCTTTCCAGGAAAAACTGATCATTGACAGTTCTTATATTTATGATATTGCGAATAACACACCTATTTGTAAAGATTCCCTTTACAGTGACAGCTCGCAAACCACAATAGTAGCAGAATGGAACTTTACCGGAAAAGTGGGAGACCTGAAGAATAAGGAGCAGATACTTGTTTTGGACCCTGAAACAAAAAAGTCACTTTTGTACGATATCATAGAATTGAGAAATAATGAAATGAAGTTGGAGCGCGACACTATCGACCCTACAACCAACCAGGCGCTTACAAAAGCCTATACGCTTTCACGAATAAAATAACTGTCCCCTTCTGTTTGAAAAAAATCCTCTTAATCAGAGGATTTTTTTGTGATGGCTATCTGCTTTTATCTTCCCGGCCCATTTCCCGTTTTGCCTCGCGCTCTTTAATAGTATCGCGCTTGTCATGTATCTTTTTGCCTTTTGAAAGTGCAATTTCAAGTTTTGCAAAACCGCGGTCGTTGATAAAAAGCCTGAGCGGTATAACGGTCAATCCTTTTTCTTTTATCTTATCCTGTAGCTTCTTTAGTTCTTTTTTATTAAGCAATAGTTTACGTGGCCTTAATGGTTCGTGATTATAGTGAGTGCCTCTGTCATACGTAGAAATATTAAGGTTTTTTATCCAGAGTTCATTTTTTTGAAAATAGCACCATCCATCATTCATATTTACCTTGCCTTGGCGAATAGATTTGATTTCTGTTCCGGTAAGCTGAATGCCGGCAATGAACTTATCAATAAATTCAAATTCAAAGTAGGCTTTCTTATTCCTTATGTTGATGGAGTCATTCATCGCCAATGATAGTTTGTTTTGCGGAAGAAAATAGTTTTTCCAGTTTTCCCAGCTTAAAAATTTTTTGCCCTTGCTCTCCCGTGGCAATTAAACGGTTTCCCACTGCTGCCTCAAAGGTGGTGATGATTTCGTGTTTCCTGATTTCTTTCAGCGTTGAAATAAAAGTCACTTCTTCTCCAGGAAAAGCGGGAGCGTGGTGATTTACCGAAATGCTTGTGCCAATTCCTTCTTCATCATCTTCACGTAATTCCAGTACAAATAGCCGACCACTCCATTCTGCATCACGGGCTATGCTAAAAGTGGAATAGACAGGATGCACCATATTATGAAAGAAGGCAGCGGTGTCTGCCTCCGTCACGATCTTCTTAAATATTTTTTGATCACCGGTACTGAAAATATTTCTCATACCGCAAAAGTGAAAAAAACTAAGTTGGTAACAAGTATTTTCGCTTGTTTATTCGGTATCAGCAATCAGCAATCAGCTATCAGTTACCAAGTTTATGGTTTGTAGTTCATTCGTGTTTTCACTTTACAGCAAGAAGCGGAATTCCGATCTTGTGCCGTACTGCATTGATGGTTTCACCAAAGAGTACGTCTTTCAAACCCCTGTGGCCATGTGTACCCATTACAAGCAGGTCGGCATTAAATTTTTTCACGAGCGTAGGAATAACTTTTGACCGCCTTCCAAAGCCGAGCTCGTAAGTTACTTTATAACCTTGTGTTGAAAGTGATGCCGCATACCGCTTCAGATTTTCCGTATCGGTACCGGATTCAAGGTCGGAAATGTCTTTCTCCATCAGCATTGCGCCTGCAGACTCCACCACATGAATGAGCAGGTAATTGGTATTGATTCCACCAGTGGTCAGCGCACGGGAAATGGCTTTCTGATCAGTCTCGGAGAAGTCAACGGTAATGGCAATGCGATTGAATTGATCGTTAACAGAAAAGTTAACAGGCAAATTTTCAAGGTGAGGAACACGGAGGCGATCGCTTCGTTTCGATAAGAATGGATGAAGGATGATGTAAATCAAAAGCGATCCTGCCACCACCACAATAGGAATCACAATAAAATAAACCATCCACACCTTATCACCACTTTCATTAATAAGTGTTGTGATCACGTTCATCACCAATTTCAAATTCAGGATAATAATGATTGCCGCTGCCACCCATGAACCTATCTTAGACCAGGTTCCAATCACAAACCTCCCCATTTTTTCTTTATCACTTACAAAATGAATAAGCGGAACAACGGCAAAACCCAATTGAAGACTTAGAATTACCTGGCTCAGAATAAGCAACTGGCCAGTATTCTCATCACCCTTCAACCAGATCACCAGGAAGGCAGGAATCACTGCGATCAGCCTTGTCATCAGCCTCCTGATCCACGGCGTTATGCGCAGGTGCAGATAACCTTCCATCACTATCTGGCCCGCAAGGGTACCGGTGATTGTTGAACATTGTCCGGAAGCAATCAATGCAACGGCAAATAGTATTGGGGCTAACTGGGTTCCAAGTAAAGGAGCCAGTAACTTGTGCGCATCCTGTATCTCTGTAATCTCAAAGTAACCGTTCTTAAAAAATGCTGCGCCGGCAAGTATAAGGATAGAGGCATTCACCAGGAATGCAATGTTTAATGCGATAGTGGAATCTATGATGTTAAAGCGTAGCGCTCTCTTCTTTCCTTCATAGGTGGGTGTAATCTTTCGCGTTTGTACAAGTGCTGAATGAAGGTAAAGATTGTGAGGCATAACGGTAGCTCCTATAATACCAATAGCGATGTACAATGCGACATCATTGGGTATTGAAGGAATGAGCCCTTTTATCAGCTCTGACGGCTCAGGCTGCGCAAAAAACATTTCTACGAAAAAAGAAGCACTGATAATAAAGACAAGTGAAAAAATAAATGCTTCCATTTTACGAATACCAAAATTGATAATCACCAGCAATAACACCGCATCCAGCACTGCGATTGAAACACCTATTAGCAGCGGTACACCAAACAAGAGGTTTAACCCGATCGCGAGTCCAAGCACTTCAGCAAGGTCGGTTGCGGCAATTGCGATTTCAGCAAGTATGTACAGCGGAATATTGATGATACCCGGAAAGGCTGCCTTGGATGCCTGTGCAAGGTCCAGCCCGCGAACGATACCCAATCGTGCGCAATGGCTTTGCAGCAGGATTGCTATCATGTTCGACATCAGCAGCACCCATATAAGGGAGTAGCCGAAACCACTGCCTGCAGCAATGTCTGTTGCCCAGTTGCCCGGATCCATGTAACCGACGCTCACCAGGTAGGCAGGGCCAATGAAGGCGAAAAGAGATCTGAAGAACCCTACTTTACGGGTGGTGTCAACAGAAGAGTGAACGTCTTCCAATGACTTTGTTGGTTGACTTTGAATAATACTCATTTTGAGATCAGGATGTTTTTAGCAATGTCATGGCTGATATTCACGGATGTGGAATTATTCACCGAGATGGTCATGCTTTTATCGAATTCGACACACTCGATTACTTTCACGGGCGTACTCATATGAATTTGCAGCTTGTCAAGGTGTTTCAGGAAGGCAGGTTGTTGTTCAATTACTGCGGCTACTTTACCCTTTTCATTCGCCTTAAGTGAAGAAAGATTCATGAATTTAGAAACTGAAAGTTTTCCAAGATGATCCGGAATAGGATCACCGTGCGGATCAAATTTCGGGTGGCCAAGAAAAACATCAAGCTTATCCACCAGAAGGTCTGAATTAACATGTTCCAGCTCTTCGGCTACTGAATGTACCTCATCCCACTGAAATTTTAATTTTTCTACCAGGAAGTATTCCCACAAACGGTGCTTGCGGACGATGGAAAGGGCCTTTGCTTTTCCAGAAGTGGTCAACAAAACACCCTGGTATTTTTTATAATGGATGAGCCGCTTGTCTGCTAATCTTTTCAGCATGTCCGTTACGGAAGCGGCTTTGGTTTTTACCTGCTCTGAAATCTCGTTGGTGGTGACGGGATGAACCCCGTTTTTTTCCAATTGCAGGTAGATGCATTTCAGGTAATTCTCTTCGGTTGG
>JBDSEW010000409.1:0-8033 GCA_039919825.1 Chitinophagales bacterium
CGCTGGATGGTGCCTACGGTGTGGAAAGTAACCAACGATGAAAAGCTGTCGCATGTGGAAGAATTGCAAAAGATGGTACCACTGTGGCCGAACATCCGAATACCGTGTACTTATATGTATGGAAAGAAGGATGGCATCGTGCCGCCGGTAAATGTGGAGTTTGCTAAAAAGATGCTGGTGAATGCACCCCTGCACATCACTGCATTTCCGGATGAAAATCATTTTATTCCCTGGACGCAACAGGATTCGATTACGAGGGTGATACTGTCGTATCTCAAACGATGATACGAGCAAGGATTCAGGAACCAGGAACAAAGAGCCCGGATGGAGCATCCTGGATCTTGATTCCTGTTTCTACCTGACTTCCTTGTGTATTGTGTTATGTGATTTGTGATTCTTGACTGCTGAATCGTGCTCATCGCCAGTTCCACCACTTAAGTTTCTCCGGTTCATGTTTTTTATGAGAAGCAAAATACACTGCACAGCGCATTACATACAGCAAACAAATATCCTGCTTTACTCCATAGTGAGCATTCAGCTGCTGATACAATTTTTCCGGATTTTTATTTTTCAGATCAGTCACTTTGGTAATGCCGATATTGAGCAGGTCTTGTGCAATGCTTTTTCCAACTCCGGGAATGATTTGCAATTCTCTTAGTGCAGGTGTATTCATTGGATTTTAGGATGGACAAATTTGCAATCCGATTGCAAATTTGTCCAACAATTCAGATTCGTCACTTAAAATTATTTCAATGCCTCCAGCATGTCTTTCCATCCAAGTACTTCAATATCTGTTCTCGTTTGTTTTGTATTTCCTCCATACACCAATGCAAGGTCTGCTGATTTTGAAAGATTTTGGAAGTTCAGCAGTCCTTTAAAAAAATCATCATTCACGGTAGTGCCGGATTTTATTTCTATTGCGCGCACCTTTTTTCGGTTTTCAATAATACAATCAATTTCATTTCCGGTTTTGTCGCGCCAGAAATAAAAGTCAGGATTCATGCCCCTGTTGTAGAAGTATTTTCCATACTCAGCAACCACCAGATTTTCGAACAGTGCTCCTTTGGCAAAATGTGTTTTAAGCTCGCTGCTTGATTTTATTCCAAGTAAGTAAGAGGCAAGTCCGGTATCCCAGAAAAACATTTTTGGAGATTTCACCAGCCGCTTCCTGAAATTCTGATGGTAAGGCTGCAGCAGAAAGATGATATAACTTGCTTCTAAAATTCCGAGCCAGGACTTAACCGTGTTTACAGCAACACCAGTATCATTTGCCAAAGAAGAGAGGTTGAGTAACTGCCCCGTTCTTCCGGCACAAAGTTTAAGGAATTTCAGGAACGTATTCAGATCGGTCACATTTACAAGGTCCTGTACATCACGTTTCAAATAGGTTTCAACGTAACTGGAATAGAACATTACAGGGTCAATTTTTTTATCGAACAGTCGTGGATAGAAACCTTTATGCAGTTGATCCCACAAGTTCGATTTCAGAAAATGATGATGTTGCATTTCTTCCATTGAAAAAGGCAATAGTTTTAAAATACCTGCTCTTCCTGCCAGTGACTGGGGAATTTTTTTATTCATCAGAAAATTCTGTGAACCGCTTAATATGAATTGCCCTGTTTTATTTCTAAGATCTGATGCTGTTTGGATATAAGAAAATAATGAAGGCATATGCTGCACTTCATCAAGAATAACTGCTGATGGATAATTGGAAAGAAATTGCCGTGGGTCGGATTGGGCAAAATTACGCAGGTCCGGGTCTTCGAGCGATACATATGGTAACTTGCGAAAGTGTTCCCTTAATAATGTCGTTTTACCTGACTGGCGCGGGCCCGTTAGTGAAACGATCGGAAACTTCTTTGCTGCGTAAGCAACTTTTGCTGCCAGTATCCTATCAATGATCATGCAGCAAAGTTAAAATTAAGTTGGACAAATTTGCAATCTGATTGCAAATTTGTCCAAGTAATGTATTTTATAATATTTATGAAACCATTTTCCCAAGCCACTTCCAGGCATTATCCCACAGCAGCTTATTTTTAATTTCGTCAGAAAAACTGCCCGACTCAATTAATTTACCTGGTTCCAGTTCACCCAGCGGAAACGGGTAATCCGTTCCAAGACATACTTTATCTTCACCCATTAGTTTTACAATAAACTGCAGCATATCCGGATCGTGTACCAATGAATCGAGCCAGAATTTACCGAGGTAATCTCTTGGATTAATTGGATTATCAATTGCCACCAGATCAGGTCTTTCATTGAAGCCATGTTCGATTCTCCCAAGTGTTGCAGGAAATGATCCTCCGCCATGTGCAAATGCCACGCGAAGTTTTGGTAAACGTTCCAGCACACCGCCAAAGATCATAGAGCAGATAGCCCGTGAGGTTTCTGCAGGCATTCCCACCAACCACGGCAACCAGTATTTCTGCATGTGTTCCCGCGCCATCATTTCCCAGGGATGAATAAAGATACAGGCACCCAATTTTTCTGCCTCTTCAAAGAATGGGAAAAACTCCGGCTCGCTGAGATTTTTCTGATTCACATTGGAGCCAATCTGCACACCCGCCATTCCCAGTTCTTTCATACAGCGTTGCAATTCAGTGGTAGCAAGATCCGGATCCTGCAATGGAACTGTTGCAATACCAACAAACCGATTAGGATATTCTTTTGCAACAGATGCTATGTGATCGTTGAGAAACCTCGCTACATGCAAACCATCCTTTGCCTTTGCCCAATAGCTGAACATCACTGGTATGGTACTCAATACCTGCACATCAACATGGTGATGGTCGCATTCTTTCATGCGAACATGAGGATCCCAGGTATTGTCTTGTATTTCCCTAAAAAATTTATCATCCACCATCATGTTTGCACAACAGGCTTTGTGATGTTCGAGGTGAACAAATCCACCGTAACCAAATTGCTCACTCCATTTCGGCAAATGCTCAGGAATGATATGGGTATGAATATCTATTTTGGGCATGAAGCCAAAAGTAAGAAGTATGTAGCATGGATGGTTATCTTAAAGCTACTTGCTTGGAGATAAGAGCAATCAGGAACGGATATTTGAATTTTACGCGCCTTCTTTAAATAAAGTAGTGCGCTAAGGATAAGTTCAATTATTGATCAAAGCTGACAGAGTTAACGACCTCCTGCATCCAATGGTCATCATTTACATTAAGAAAGGAGCCCGATATGATGAGAAAATCATTCGGCCGCTTAATAACAAAGTTTCTTTCATAATGGGTTTGACCTCCAATAACAACTTCCAGTTTTGAAGTGCAAAAGGGAATCCCCCGTGAAGTTGAATACTGTTCAGGTAAAGTATATTTTGTTACCTGAAGACCGCGAAGCTTCATATACTCAATTCCATTCATCAGGTAATCGTATTCTGATTCGTCCTTCGATGCCTCAATAATTTTGTCGCTCAGTACCTGAATGGTATAATCGGGATCATAACGTTTGTTAAGTGCAACTGATATAATGGTGATACTATTTACATCCTCTACTTCTTTTATGTCGCTATTCGTTTCCTCACTGTCAACAAGTCCATTACCTCTGAGGGAATTAATCTCCCGCTCAGTCAGCAGTTGCCAGTTCCACGGAAAATCCATCGTTATTCCAAACGTTTTATTGGAATATTGTATGGTTTGTCCGGAAACCGAGCAACAAGCGAGGCAAACCTGAAGAAGACAATAGAGCGGAATCTGAATTTTTATAAACATGGTTTAAATCGTATTCTGTTAAGTCGATTAAAAAATATATTGGAGAATAATGAATCTTAAAGGAGAGATGCTGGTGCTTTTCTTACTTAGGATATATCATTCCAAAAGCAAGCCAATGAAATTCTATGTTAAAAATTTCATAATAGCAGACCGAAATGAAACAAATTACTCTTTTTGTGGTATGTTCTCCATAATATAAATAAGGGTTGGATTATAGAAATTAAATTATTTTTTTACTCAACTGTGATTATTGAATCCTGCCTGTCTAAAATATTTTAACCTCCTGAAACAATCTTTGTTCAGAAATCACATTATATTTCTCTGGTATTAACCAACCAGCTCCCATGAAATCTATTCAAAATACCCTGCTGACCCTTGCGACAGGTATTATTTTATTGTCTCTTTTGACAAGCGGATGTACCCATACCGGAAAGTTGCTTAAACTGGATCATGCCAACTTTACAGGAGAAATAGCCACTGATCAAAACCTGGTTTTTACTTTCGCCAGCAATCTTGTTCCCGACTCATTGCTCAATCAATGGGATACCACCAACTATATTTCGTTTACTCCATCAGTACGCGGAAAGTTTAAATGGAACACGACAAATGAACTCACCTTTTCACCAGCGGAACCGTTTGCACCGAGCACTGATTTTGAAGCCACTCTCACGAATAACCTGACGAACCATGCCACTGAAAAACCGACATTGCCAAAGGATAAAACTTTAAAATTCCACACACCCTATCTTCTGCTTGGAACAGCCCAGGTTTTTTACGCCATATCACAGCAAATGGCCGGTGCGGTTGAAGTAAGGATGAACCTGAACTTTAATTGTAAGGTGCAACCTGCGGAGCTTAACAAGCGCCTTCACATTTTTATAAATGAGAAAGAAGTTCCTTTTAATATGCTGAGTGGTGATGCAGATTATTCAATCGGAGTTTCGATAGCGGATTTACGTGCCGATTCCAAAGAAAACATGCCTTTAAAAATCCATGTAGATGAAGGGTTGCCTTGCATAGGAAGCACTTATACTTCCAAAGAGACAATGGAATTTCTTTCAGAGATTCCCAACAAGGAAAAGATCATGATCACCCAGATGACGGCCAGTTTTGTAGATGGGGAAGGGTTGATCCATGTGTTTACCAACCAGCCTATCGTGAATGAAAACCTGAAAAACATCGTCACTGTTTCACCTGCCATCACCATAACCACAGAACTGATCGATAACGGCTTTAAGCTGAAAGGTGATTTTGAACCCGGCAAAAATTATGAGGTTACCATTTCGAGAGACCTTAAAGGAGTATTTGGATATACACTGGAAGAAAATTATTCACAGAGCGTTTCCTTCGGAGAAATGGAACCTGCCTTGGCTTTTGCCGGTAACAACTCCATTTATCTTTCTTCACGCGGCGCCCGAAACGTCGGTATCAATATCATAAACATCAGTAAGATCAAAGTGTCGGTAATCAGGATTTATGAAAACAATATCCTGAATTTCATCAGTGCGGGAAATGACTGGGGTTATTCATATGAAGAAAGTGGCGACGACTATGCATACCACGATTACCAGTATTACGATTACGATCGTTATGGTGACCTGGTAAAGGAAAAAACGTACGATGTACAGTCGTTGCCCAAACAGGGAAATATGCGGCTGCTAAATATGAACCTCGAAGAGATTGGTTATAACGATAAATTCAAAGGTTTGTACGTGGTGAAGGTGGAAGATGCAGACCACCAGTACCTGCAGGAATCGAAGTTTATTTCACTTTCTGACATTGGGTTGATTGTGCGCGGCAGCGAAGATGAAGTGGTGGTATTTGCTAATTCGATCATGACGGCCGAACCTTTATCCGGCGTTAAAGTAAACTTTATCAGTACAAATAATCAAACGATTGAATCGGTAAGTACAGACGGTAAAGGGGTTGCAGTCTTAAAGAATGCAAAGGCAACACTTGGAAAATTTAGAGTTGGAATGGTAACCTGTATGGAGGGTGATGACTTCAATTTTATGATTCTTGACAACACCTCCGTACAGACTTCACGGTTTGACGTAGGTGGAAAATATGGAAACCCAGCTCACCTTGACGCTTTCATGTATGGCGACCGCGATATTTACCGGCCTGGCGATAGTGTGCACGTAAACACGGTGATCCGTACGACAGACTGGAAAATTCAAAAGGATGTTCCGATGAAGATAAAATTGCTGCTGCCTTCCGGGAAGGAATATCAATCCTATAAAAAAACACCCGGCGACCAGGGTGCGTTTGAAACTTCCTTTTACCTGCCTCCTGCAATTGTAACCGGCTCTTACACTATCGAATTGTACACAGGCAATGACGTATTGATTCAATCGCGTAGAATAAGTGTGGAAGAATTTGTTCCCGACAGGATTAAAGTAGTGACGACCGTCGATAAACAAACCGCAAAGCCCAACGATGTGGTGAAAGCAGAAGTGGTGGCCACCAATCTTTTCGGCCCGCCTGCGGCTAACCGCAACTATGAATTACAACTGACATTGAACAGGAATTCTTTCAGCGCCAAAAAATTCAACGATTATAATTTTGGCATCACTACCGCTGATCAGATTCCTTTCGAAGATATTTTACGGCAGGGAAAAACTGACAATGAAGGAAAGGCGGTCGAGCAATTTACTATTCCTGACTATCGGGATGTTGGGGTGCTTGCAGGTAAAATAATCACCACGGTCTTCGATGAATCCGGAAGACCTGTAAACAGGCTGTCGGAGTTCTCAGTAAATACCCAGGAAGTCTTCTATGGAATAAAATATTTTGATCACTGGCTTAGTACCAAACAGCAGATTCCGGTTCAGTTTATTGCATTGAATACAAATGGTCAGCCTGTAACTGCCAGTGCGCAGGTTGAAATTTACAGGTACAACTGGGAGAATGTGGTTACCAGGCAGGGAGGAAGATATGTATACAATGCACAAAGAAAAGACCAGTTGTTATCACGACAAACAATCGATATTCCTGCTTCCGGCGGACGAATCAACTTTACGCCGGTTACTTCCGGTGAATATGAAATCAGGATACACCGCGCAGGAGCGACTACTTATGTGCAGCAAAACTTTTATGCATACGGTTGGGGAGATACACAGAACACTTCCTTTGAAGTGAGTACGGAAGGTGAAGTAGATATGCAACTGGATAAGGAAAAATACCAGGTGGGTGATAAGGCAGAAATTTTATTGAAAGCGCCGTTCAATGGGAAGATACTGGTAACGGTAGAGCGCGATCACGTGTTCGATTATTTTTACGTGAATACGGATAAGAAGGCAGCAAGCATCACTATTCCTGTTAAAGAAGAATATTTACCCAATGTGTACATAACGGCGACGGCAATCCGTAAAATCTCCGACAACCAGGTGCCGCTCACAGTAGCACGCGGATATGTACCGCTGACCGTTGAGAAAACCGCGAATAGAATTGCAGTAGCTATCAATGCTAAAGAACAGTCACGTTCTAAAACAAATCAAACGATCACTGTTAATACCGTTCCTAATGCCGAGCTTACCATTGCAGTGGTGGATGAAGGAATTTTGCAACTGAAAAATTTCCTGACACCAGACCCCTACCATTATTTTTACCAGCAGCGTGCGCTGGAAGTGCAATCCTATGATTTGTATCCTTTCCTTTTTCCTGAATGGCAAACCTCTTATTCTTCCCTGGGAGGTGACCTTGCTGAAATGGGTAAGCGTGTAAATCCGTTTACTGCCAAACGTTTCAATCTTGTTGCTCTCTGGAGCGGTATTTTAATAGCGGATGGAAGTGGTAATGCATCCTTTACCGTGAATGTGCCCCAGTTTTCAGGGGCGTTGCGCGTGATGGCAGTTGCTTATAAGGACAATACGTTCGGCTCTTCAGAAAAGATAATCAAGGTGGCAGATCCAATTGTGATAAGCACTTCATTGCCGAGATTTCTTTCTCCAAAGGATACGATCAGTGTACCTGTAACACTCTCCAACACTACCTCAAAGGCAGCACAGGTTATGGCGCAAATTGCAATTACCGGTCCGATGAAAATTGCCGGCACGAGCCAACAATCCGTCACCATTCCCGCAAACAGTGAAGCGCGTGTTGAATTTGCAATAGTTGCAGAACCCGCATTAGGTGTTGGTTCCATTGCTGTAAATGTGAGTGGACTTGGAGAAAAATTTTCTGAACAGACAGAGATCTCCATTCGTCCACCCTCCACACTCACCAAAGTAACCGGAAGTGGTATGGTGAAAGGTGGTGCATCAGAATCCGTTGCTTTGAAATCGAATATGATTCCGTCTACTGTAG
>JBDSEW010000419.1:0-9662 GCA_039919825.1 Chitinophagales bacterium
GGGGAAGAAAATAAGCAGATAAACTCAACCCTGCAATTAAGTCTTGCCAATTCAATAGCGTGTTTCGGAAGCGAAACTGCTGCTGAACCAATAAATAAAGGCAATGATAATTCGAGAGAACAGCAATGCAGATGCATTTTACTAACCTGCAAATCAGCATGAAAGACATCAATCGTATCTTCATGCTCCGCAAGCAGGTGAATTAAATCCTGCGGTACTGCGGCAAACAGAAACGTTGCCAGCAGAAACCAGGATGTAATTTGTCGGACCACTTTTTTCATCTGAACGACAAAGATACATTTTCGCAACTTCGTTTCAATAAATGCATTTAAATATTGACCTTCACTTCTGTTAACCAATAATCCACCTTTAATTATGCACATCAAATTCTGCGGCGCTGCCCGCGTAGTTACCGGAAGCTCTCACCTCATCGTGCTTGATGATGGTTATAAAATACTGCTCGACTGTGGTATGTTCCAGGGAGGAGAAAATTATGTGGATGCCTTCAATGCTACGTTTGAGTTTGACCCCAAAGAAATTGATGTGCTTATCCTATCGCATGCACACATTGATCACAGTGGCCGGATTCCTAAATTGGTGAAAGAAGGATTCAGCGGAAAAATTATCTGTACTTCTGCCACCAAAGACCTCTGCGGCATCATGCTTCGCGACAGCGCACACATCCAGGAGAGCGACGCGAAATATGTCAATAAAAAACGTGCAAAAAGAAATCAGCCCCCCATCAGTCCGCTGTACAATCAAAATGATGCAGAAGCTGCTTTAAAATTATTTGAATCTGTGGATTATGAAGCTCCCTTCACGGTACACAATGGTGTTACGGCTTATTTTCGTGACAACGGGCACATCATCGGCAGCGGAAGTATTTTATTGAACATCGATTCAAACGGAAGTCAAAAAAAAATCGGATTTACAGGTGATATCGGAAGGCCCAACCGGCCCATTCTGAAAGATCCTATTCGCATGGAAGATGTGGATTATCTTATCAGCGAATCAACATACGGTGGGCGTTATCACGAAAGCTATCCGGACGATAAAGAATATTTTTTAAAAGTAATTCTCGACACGTGCATTAACAGGAAAGGAAAACTTATTGTTCCTGCCTTCAGCATTGGCAGAACACAGGAGTTGGTATTCATGCTGGATCAGTTAAATAAGGAAGGAAAATTGCCGCATATTCCCGTATATGTTGACAGCCCGCTCTCGACCAATGCAACAGAAATTTACCGCAACCACACAGAATGTTTTGATGACTACATCAGCAAATATATTCTCACCGATTCAAATCCATTTGGTTTCAATGATCTTCAGTACATCACTGAAGCAGAGCAATCGAAGGCCCTGAATATAAATCCACAACCCTGCATCATTATCTCTGCCTCCGGCATGGCGGAAGCAGGACGTATTGTACATCATATCTCCAACAATATGGAAGACCCGCGCAATACAATTTTGATCGTTGGCTATTGTGCAGAGCAATCGCTTGGATGGAAGATCCGTAAAGGTATTTCACCCATCAGGTTGTTTGGGGAGGAAAAACAACTACGCGCTAAAGTGGAGATCATGGATTCTTTCAGTGCCCATGGAGATCATGATGAGATGCTTTCATTTATGGATAACCTGAACCGGGAAAGATTGAAAAAATTATTTCTCGTGCACGGAGATTTTGAAGCACAACTTGCATTGAAAAAAGGATTGGAGAAAAATGGATTCAAATTTATTTCAATGCCGGAGAAAGGGGAAGTGAAAGAATTGATCTTCTGAGGAAATAGCGAGGAACTGACAATATACCTGCAGCGACTATTTCAAATAATGGCGTTTACAACTTCAGGTACTGAACGAAAGTGAATTTTAAGTATTGAAAATTTCAATGATGATATATGTATCAATGAAAGATTCCAGGATTAATTTTTCCCGCATACTCCTCGCATTGGCATGTGTAACTTTTATTTCCTGCTCCAGAACTACGGTTTATATCGTTCGTCATGCAGAAAAAGATACGGAGCAAATAAATAATCCCCCATTAACGGCTGCAGGCCTTGAACGTGCCCGGGATTTAGCGAAGCTGCTGAAAGACGAACACATCAGTGTTGTATATTCCACCAATTTCACCAGGACCATTTCAACAGCACAGCCCACTGCTGATGAACACCAGGTTGTTGTTACGCTGTATGATTCTATTCCCCAACTCATGAATCTGATCGCCTTCCACAACAAGAAAGATGTTTTGATTGCCGGCCATAGCAATACCATTCTGGATATTGCAAAAGCTTTGGGAATAACACCTGTAAAACAGGAAATAGCAGACAGTGATTACGATAACCTGCTCATTGTAAGTAAGCATAAGTTCCTGTTTTGGAAGAAGACAGCACTGGAGGAAACCACTTATGGCATGCCCACACTTCCATAGTATTTTAGCAGCAGGCTTCGCTTTTTATCCCGCCAATTTGAGCTTACTTTTGCAAAAAAATATTTTCCATGTCTTCTACTTCAACTCCTGCGAAGCCAAGAAAACTTAAAGCCGCTCATGGCACCGATCTCACCTGTAAAGGCTGGGTGCAGGAGGCAGCGTTACGCATGCTGCACAACAATCTTGACCCTGAGGTTGCTGAACGCCCGGATGAGCTGATTGTATATGGCGGAATTGGCAAGGCAGCCCGCAACTGGGAAGCATTTGAACTGATTGTAAAATCATTGAAGGATTTAAATGAAGATGAAACATTGTTGATTCAGTCGGGAAAACCTGTCGGCATTCTTCCAACGCATAAAGATGCTCCACGGGTAATCATTTCCAACTCCATGCTCGTACCGAAGTGGGCCACGTGGGAACACTTCCGGGAACTGGATGCAAAAGGTTTGATGATGTACGGACAGATGACAGCGGGCTCCTGGATATATATTGGCTCGCAGGGAATAGTGCAGGGAACTTATGAAACATACTTATCACTTGCTGATAAACACTTTGATGGAATTTTAAAAGGAAAGCTAAACGTAACTGCCGGCCTTGGTGGAATGGGGGGTGCACAGCCGCTGGCCATCACGATGAATGAAGGGGTTTGTTTGGCAGCAGAAATGGAAGAATGGCGCATTCAAAAAAGAATAGAGACCCGTTACCTCGATAAATATTCAAACGATATTGATGAAGCCATCGATTGGGCACTGGCGGCAAAACGAAATGGAGAAGCCATCTCTATCGGAGTTTGTTGCAACGTTGTTGATTTATTGCAAAGAATGATCGACCGAAACATCACCCCTGATACACTCACCGATCAAACTTCGGCACACGATGAACTGATCGGATATTTTCCGGAAGGACTAACTGTGGAACAAGCAAAAGTGCTGCGTGAAACCCATCCGGATGATTACATCAACCGTTCATTGGACACCATGGCAAAGCATGTCAGGCAGATGCTTGAGTTGCAAAAGCGTGGTGCCATCACTTTTGACTATGGCAATAACCTGCGCGGACAAGCGCACGATAAACGCGGTGTAAAAAATGCTTTTGATTTTCCGGGATTTGTGCCGGCATATATACGTCCGTTGTTTTGTGAGGGAAAAGGCCCCTTCCGCTGGGTTGCACTGAGCGGGGACCCGGGCGATATTGCTGTAACTGACGCATTGATGATGGAATTATTTCCTGACAATAAAGGATTGCATCGCTGGTTGAAGATGGCCAAAGAAAAAATTGCTTTCCAGGGATTGCCTGCACGCATCTGCTGGCTGGGAATGGGGGAGCGTGAAAAAGCAGGACTTGCCTTCAACGAATTGGTACGCACGGGAAAAGTAAAAGCTCCAATTGTAATTGGCAGAGATCACCTGGATACCGGAAGTGTTGCCTCCCCCAATCGTGAAACTGAAGCAATGCTCGATGGCAGTGATGCGGTTGCAGACTGGCCGGTCTTAAATGCATTGATCAACACAGCAGGTGGTGCAAGTTGGGTATCGTTGCATCACGGTGGCGGCGTTGGAATGGGCTATTCCATTCATGCAGGAATGGTGATTGTAGCCGATGGAACTGACGATGCGGCACGCAGGTTAAAAAGAGTCTTGAATAATGATCCTGCTATGGGTGTAATTCGTCATGCTGATGCAGGATATGATATTGCAAAGGATACGGCGAGGAGATTCCGGCTGGATTTGTCCTAAGGACTCCTTCGGAGGAGGAGAGGTTGAAATGAAAATGTATCTTTAATTCGTTAAGTAATCAAAATGGCAACCATTCAAATAAATATAAGTGATGAAGCGCTGGACATACTCGGCAAAAAGAAAATAGAAGAGCTTGCCGAACGGGAAGCTGCTGATTTGCAATTTGCCGAGTTACAAAAGAAACTCATACGGAAATTAAAAAACACAAAGGGCGTTGATTGGGAAAAAGAGTTTGAAAGTGCCAGGCAGAAAGCATATCAAGAATGGATAGTGCAATGGAAAAGCAATGGAAAGAAGCTACGTCATTGATGCCAAAATTCTTTTCTCTGCACTAATAAGTGGAAAAGTTTTCTATCAACAGTTATTTCGAAAATACCAACTGTACGCTCCTGAATTTATCCTTAGGGAACTGGCTATTTACAACCATACTATTCAGACCAAATCAAAAATTCACGCATCGGAATTAAGGAAATTATCCAGAAAACTATTTTCTGAACTTATCATCCTTCCTGACTTAACGCTGACGCTCGACTCCCTAAACAGTGCCAAAGCCATTTGTGATAACATTGACTCGAAGGATATTGCTTATGTTGCTCTTGCAATAGAACTGGACTCCATACTTCTTACGCGAGACAAAAAACTTCATGACGGATTAAAAAAGCAGGAATTCAATAATGAAATGTTGTTTGATGAATTTGTTAGAACGGCAATGTCAGATGAGTGAGACTTAAGCAGATGGACGATTTTGATTGCGCGAATACGGCAAAGAGGTTTGGGTTAGATTTGCAGGTAATGATGAAATGAAAAATTCAAATTTGATTCATAAACTTGCTTATAATACCCTCTTCATTTTTGTCACGGTTCTCATGATTCCATTTCTTAGTGATGTTTTCTATAGATTTGAGTAACATCAAAATGTATGTTTTTAAAAAATATATTTTCGCTCTTTATTCTCTGCCTTCTTACATCTAAAAAAGAAGCACAAAACTGCGCGCCGGCAAGCGCGTTTGATTTTCTCGATATTAATAATGTGAAGACCCGTATTAATAATGGCGGCGACATGTGGTGGGATTTAATTCAGGATGCTGAATACGTAGTTCCTAAAAATAGAAATGCTTCTTCACTATTCTCCGGATCATTATGGATCGGAGGTAACTTCCTGTGCTCAAAAAATAATAGTGTACGATTGTTCAGGAAGAATTCTTATCAACAAAAAAATTGAGGATCAATCTTTAACCCAGTTGAGTACTAAAAGCCTGTACAATGGGATTTGCTTTTTCAAGGTGATTTTTACAGATGGCGAGACAAATGGGAAATTTATAGTTCAGTAAAAGATAGTGGAGCAGATCCTATAACTCTACGTTTACACGCAGAGTTATAGGATGAAACCCACAGTCGGAGCCCTTAGCCCAACTGTTCAATCTCAAACCCCTCCATCACAAAATAAAAAATACTTCACCAGTTATAATTTCGGGTCATATAGAATTTGAAAGGTCCTTCAAACTGTTTTGTCTCACTATTCTCTAAGATGGCTTCATACTTCACTATACCTTCTGCATAGCTGATTTCCTGCATCGCTTCATCATGATGTAATTCATATTTCACTTTGGGCTTTTTGGATTTCTCCAGTTTTCTTAAAATATCTCGTTACGCGCAAACCAACGTTCTGGATTGCGGCTCGTATGATAAATACCAATCACCATAATGTGGTTCTTTTCAATAACGAAGTGAACGCCATAAGGAAACCTGTTGATAAAAGCAATTCTAACATCATCATATCTTATTTGAAATCCAAGTGGGTTCCTTTGAATGAATGAAAAAGCAGCATCTAAACTCAATTCCAATTCACTGCCTAATCCAGTTCGCTGTTCTTCATACCAGGTCATCGCATCCAATAAATCCAGTTCAGCAAATGCTGAAATAAGTAAACTATACTTCACAGCCGGGAGTGAATTCTTTCTCGAACTTCATCCCAGGTAGACGCGGAAACTTCTCCTTTGCGTATTGCCTCAATTCTCCTCCTGCTTTCTGTTATATGGGATTCCGGAATACCGATATCGTTTGGATGAATGCTATCCCAAATTTTTTCCACTAAAAGAATTTTTTCTGCAGCACTCCACTGCAATATTTCGTCAATTGAAGTTAGCTTTTGCATACGATTGTTATTTAATGGCCTTTGAAAAGAGAATAGTAAAGCTAATAATTAGATTAACAACTTTCTTGAATGTTGTCTATCTTAGTCAACCTAAACCAAACGTCAAATTCTCTTTACGTTTCCATCACTCTTAAAACCCCTCCATCACAAAATAAAAAATACTCCACCAGTCATGTTCGAGCACGAGGTATAATTTAAAAGGCCCCTCCACTGATTTTCTTTCACCGTTTTCAAGAATAGCATCGTACTTCACAATGCCTTCCGCATGTCCTAAGCCACGAGGCTCCTGGTCAGGATGCAGTTGAAACTTGATCTCAAAGATTTTATAGTCGAAGTTTTCAAACGCTTTATAGGAATCGAAAAGCTGTTGCAGCCTGAGGGTAAGTTGTTCCAGCAGGCAGACTTTCCCATTGGGTTGAATAAATGCCTTAGCGAGATAATGATTTGCGTATTCGGTGGTTCGTTGAAGCCATGCATGCATGAAATCCCTGGTGCGGTCCTCAATGTCCATTTCATGGTCAGGATGAAATTCTTCATAGATAAAGCAATGCATCATGCCCTGCAAGTTCACTCCGAAGTCAGATTCATGCTCAAATAATTCTTCTGTTATGAATTTATACTGAAACCGGTCGTCACGATCTCGAAGAAAATCAACGGAAATACCTTTTTCATAAAGCAGGTCAGTCAACTTTTTTGATTCCAATTTAAACTCCCGGTCCCCTAATCCTTCCGGTTGCCTGAAAACGGGATTACCAAGGAAAGACACCATCTTAACAGGCTTATGTTCACCGTTGAACTGCTGTTCAAAAGCCATCACGTGTTTCAGAAATTCATTTTCAATTTCAGGAGGAAGATCCCCGGAGCTGCCGGACATGCCTCCGAATTGCGCCTGAATTTTTAACTTCAGGAGTTCATTTTCCACCTGCAATTGCTCTTCGCGTTCAGGATTCAGGGGTTCTTCATTTTCCTGGGAAAAAATATTTTCTTCCATAACATTAAATTTTTTAGATGATAGAATAAATAGAATACGGAGTAAATATATGGAAAATTGGAAAACGCAAGCATTGTTTATTAATTCATGAGGCGGGATTCGGGACTGGTAATAAATTACGACAGTGCCTCCCCTGATTCCTGGCTCGTGCCCGCACAATTCTCCTCCCAATATCAAAACCTTACTAATTTTACTTCAGCATTTCCTCAAACAAAAATCATGAACATCCTCATCACCGGCGGCGCCGGCTACATTGGAACTGAACTGGTCTTCGAGCTTTCGCAGCGGCCCGATATTGATAATATAGTGGTGTACGATAACCTGAGTCGTGGCAACTACAATCTTTTTCTTGGAAAAGGTCCGAGGCAGAGTAATGTAAAATTCATACAAGGAGACATTCTCGATTCGCGCTCCATCCGCAAGGTGCTGAAAGGAATTGATGTGGTCTATCACCTCGCCGCAAAGGTCACCACTCCTTTTGCAAACATCGATTCCCATTTCTTCGAACAAATTAATCACTGGGGAACTGCAGAAGTAGTGTATGCCATTGAAGAAAGTGATATAAAAAAAATCATTTTCACGAGCAGCGCTTCGATTTATGGCAGTACTGCAGTTCCGGCAACAGAGGATACTCCACCGCACCCCACCAGTTTCTATGGTGTATCCAAACAACGCGCTGAAGAACATGTAAAAAGATTATTCGAAAGTGTGCCAACGCTCATCCTGCGCTGCGGCAATGTGTATGGTTACAGCAAGTCCATGCGGTTTGATGCGGTGATCAACCGGTTTATGTTTGATGCAAACTTTGGACATCGCGTAACCATTACCGGCAGCGGTAGCCAGTCACGTTCCTTTATTCATGTTAATAAAGTAACGAAAATGTTAGCTGGACTTTTACACGCAGAAGTTCCCTCCGGCATCTACAATCTTTCGGATAAAAACCTTGAGATCGTAGACATCATCGATGTATTGAAAAAGATCTATCCTGATCTTGAATACCTTTTTATCAACCAGCATATCAACATGCAGGAATTAAAAGTAGATCCCAATAGCCGGTTATATGCTTACCTCCAGCTTCCCCTGTCAGAACTGGAAGACGAACTGATCGAGTTCAGGGAACGGTTTTCATTTCAAAGCATATAAATTAGATAGTTGGACTGCACCGTTAAATAGAATACACAGCGCCTGGTGAAATAGCTGCTTTAAAGGATTCTCCTTATTATATAGGCCGCACAAGCCACGCAGTTCACGTATTACGTTCAATTTTATGCGAGCATAAAGACCTTGCAGAAAATCCAATCAGCCTGATAGTTCGTAAAGTTCAATTAGTCTCTTATAATTTTTTTTCTAACAAAAATCTATTGAACAATGAAATTCAATTTTACACTCTTGTGTATCATCACCATTGTGATGAGCACAGTAATTAATACCAGCGCAACACATTTGCAATCACACCTGCTCTTTACAGCAAGGATGAATGGCAGCCAGGAAGTTCCGGCAGTAACCACTGCTGCTTCGGGAGTTGCAGGTTTCTCACTTAATCCAACACGGGATACATTGTGCATTAACGTAAGCCTGCAGGGTTTGTCGGGTGATGTAACAGGTATTCATATTCACGAAGGATTGGCCGGAACAAATGGCGATGTGATAATGGATCTTACTCCTTTTATTTCAGGTAACAGGTTGTCTACTTCCCTAACAGGCAGTGCCCTCACACCTGAAATGATTGCAAAAATGCTGGCAGGTTCCTTCTACCTGAATGCACACACCGACCAGAATCCAAATGGTGAAATCCGCGGTCAGATCATTCTGGAAACTGATGCAAGCTATATTGCCAAATTAGATGGCACCCAGGAAGTGCCGCAGGTGGAAACAGATGCCAAAGGTCTTGCCCTGTTTACACTTTCAAAAGATCTAACATCGCTGAAAGTAAAGGTACTTGTGCGGCAGCTTAGCGGAGCTATTACAGGAGCACACCTGCATGTTGGCGCAGCAGGAACTTCCGGAGATGTGGTTTCAGATCTTACTGATTTTTTAGTTGGCAATTACATAGAGGGCGAAGTAGATCCCACTTCATTCCTGAGCGACCTGATGGCAGGAAATGTTTACGTGAACGTACATACGGATGATAATCCCAATGGTGAAATCCGTGGCCAGCTATCTCTGAATAAGAACCTTGCATTCGATTCAAAATTAAATGGCGCACAGGAAGTTCCTGCAGTTACAACTGATGCACTCGGACTTTTCACTGCACGTATTTCCTACACACTTGATACGCTTTACTATTATGGTTTGGTGCGTGACCTCAGTGGAGACATAGGAGGTGCACACTTTCATGAAGGTGCTGTGGGT
>JBDSEW010000447.1:0-5398 GCA_039919825.1 Chitinophagales bacterium
TGTATAGGCGCACTATACAAAACATCTCTGTTGCTTCCTACAATCTGATCAGCACTCCAGATCGGATCAATAGGGTCGCTTTCATTTATTTTATAACGCAACTGATTAATGTACCAATCCGTTCCCAATAAACTACTGTTTATAACTCTGATGTCAGTTCTGATGCCCTGCACTTCCTGCGCATACCACAAAGGATACGTATCATTATCACCCTGGGTAAACAAGATCGCATTCGGTGCACAGGATTCCAGGTAATCCCTTCCGAAATCACGGGCAGTGGTGCGGTGTGAACGGTCGTGATCATCCCAGCCTTTTGCGCCCATCAGCACCGGCACCAGCAAACAAACCGCTGAAGCAGTGATAGCTGCATTGCGTACATTCATGCGGTTACGGATGTAATCAAACAGCGCCATTACACCGATGCCCATCCACATGGTAAATGCATAAAACGATCCTGCATAGGCATAGTCCCTTTCACGCGGTTGCAACGGTGTTTGATTCAGATAGATAACGATAGCAAGCCCGGTAAAAAAGAACAGCAGCATCACTACATATGCATCCAGTTTACTTTTTCTGAAATGATAAACCGCACCTGCCAGACCGAGGAAGAAAGGCAGCAGGTAAAATTTATTCTTCCCCCTGTTTTCGTTCATTGGATAAGGAAGCGTTTGCTGATCACCCAGCATCATGTTATCAATAAATGTGAAACCGGTGATCCAGTTACCATGCTGAACATCACCATCGCCCTGCACATCATCCTGCCGCCCTGAAAAATTCCAGAGGAAATAACGCATGTACATAAATCCAACCTGGTAGGTAAAAAAGAAATTAAGGTTATCGCCCATCGTAACCTTCTCCCCTTCACGCATATTCAGCCAGTTCCTGTAAAACCGAACATGGGATGGGTCATCATTGTCCCATACTCGCGGTA
This sequence comes from Chitinophagales bacterium, assembly GCA_039919825.1. Classification (GTDB taxonomy): domain Bacteria; phylum Bacteroidota; class Bacteroidia; order Chitinophagales; family UBA10324; genus JACCZZ01. The sequence goes on from JBDSEW010000447.1 coordinate 932, forward strand.
AAGGTATTTCGTCAGAAGGGGAATATTTTAGAATAGGTTTTCTATCGAGGAATTCATATTTGTCTTTGCCCCTGTAGTATCTTTTTTCACCACTTTCTCGATCAATAGCTATAGGCTCTGCAGTAAATGTATGACCATAGGCAAGTGGGCGTTCACCGTATTGTTCGCGATTGAGGTAACTAAGCAAGGCGATAGGATCGTTGGGTGCACTCATATTAATAGAGGGATTTGCATTGGCGCGAATCACGACCATCAGGTAAGAAGAGTAACCGATGATGATGTAAAGAGTGGTCAATACAGCAGTATGCAGTATGTGGTTGTTCTTTTTTACAGCATACCACAATCCGAATACAATAGCTGCCGCTAATAGAAAGAAGAGAAACAAAACACCACTGTTAAATGGTAATCCGAAGTCATTCACAAAGAGGATATCCAACTTGGCCGCCAGCGTAGGTATGCCCGGGATAATTCCGTACTGAATAAATCCAAGGATAGCTACAGCAATACCACCTGTCTTGATAACATTCCAGCGGGTAGGTTTGAATTTCTTAAAGGAATAAACAAATACCATTGCAGGAGCTGCCAGCAATCCGAGTAAGTGAACCCCAATTGATAAGCCGATCAGGTAGCCACCAAAGATGATCCAGCGGTCCGCATTTGGTTGGTCTGCTACGTTTTCCCATTTCAGAATAGACCAGAAAACGATGGCTGTGAAAAATGACGACATTGCATACACCTCTCCTTCCACTGCTGAAAACCAAAATGAATCTGCAAATGTGTAGGAAAGTGCTCCTACTACGCCAGCACCCATAATGGCAATCAGATCAGCATCAAAAATTTCATTTTCTTTTTTACCGATAATTTTTTTCGCAAAAGCAGTAACCGTCCAAAACAAAAACAGGATAGTTAAGGCGCTGAAAATACCCGACATATAATTCACCATCAGTGCAACATGGCCGGGATCGCTCGCTAACAAAGTGAATATATGGGCCACCATGATAAACAAAGGGGCACCGGGAGAATGCGCAACCTGCAATTTATAAGCACAACCAATAAATTCACCACAATCCCAGAAACTGCCTGAGGGTTCTGCAGTCATCCAAAACACAGCCGTGGCAATTACAAAAATCATCCATCCGGTAATGTTATTCACTTTATTATACAACGTCATGAAGCAGGTTTTTTTAAGATGGGCAAAAATAGTTTATTTGGTAATAGGAGCAAGAGGAACATTAGTATGAAGTATCAACTATAAACCAGCAACTAAAACATTAACTCATTCCCAAAAATTTTTCAGGAACCACTGTTTAAGTAACGCCGCAATCAAAAAGGTTACACACATGAGGCCGCTTCGCTCCTCAACCGCTGTTTCATTATTATTCTATAATAGTCCCGGAAGCAAATCATTCGACATCCACTCATCGGCACATCACTTTATAGGCACATTATCACTTCTCCCCTCTCCACCTCAAATGGGTGCACGACAATTTGTTAATCTTGACCGTAAAATAAAATAAGCGCCAAGACACTAAGGCGCCAAAAAAAAGAAACACTTTTGTCCCTCCATAACCTTCTTAGCGCCTTGGCGTTTCGGCGCTAAATAAACTTCACTTCTCGGTTGGAGTAGCGTTGTTCACAATTTAGATTTGTCGTACATCCCTCAAATCATCCTATTTGCAAATTCCAACCCATCCCTTACCTTTGCCCGCTTGATTGACCGATGGTGTAACTGGCAACACGTCTGATTTTGGTTCAGAAGAGTCTAGGTTCGAGCCCTAGTCGGTCAACACAGCCGCTTCAGCTGCAGGAAGCGGCTTTTTCATTTATCCACACCTGAATTAGGTGAATACCCTGATGGTAACTTTTAAACAATGGTCTCCACTGCTGTAAAGTGCACACCGATACTGAGTTATACAGGAGTTTAGTCACCCTGTTTTTTGTTCCTTCTTGGGCATATCTTAATTCTTTTTCTATCTTTGCCGTCCTCTAAAAAAACCGATGGAATCACAAGTCAGACTATTTTCAGGAACAAACACCAAATACCTGGCTTCGTCCATTGCAGAATCATATGGGGTTCCGCTGGGAAAGGTGGAGGTGAGGCGCTTTAGCGATGGGGAAATTTGTCCGGTGATCCTTGAATCCATCCGTGGCGATTATGTTTTCCTCGTTCAATCTACGGTTGCTCCTACTGACAACCTTTTTGAACTATTGCTCCTGATTGATTCCGCACGGCGTGCTTCGGCAGAATACATTACTGCAGTTATTCCATACTTCGGTTTCGCAAGACAGGACAGAAAAGACAAACCAAGGGTTCCAATTGCGGCCAAACTGATTGCCAACCTCCTGACTGCTGCCGGAGCCAACCGCATTATGACGATGGACCTGCACGCACCCCAGATACAGGGATTCTTCGATATTCCGGTGGATCACCTGGAGAGTTCGACCATTTTCATTCCCTACATCAAGGCAATGGACCTGCACGATATCACTTTTGCTGCTCCTGATGTTGGAGGTGTGAACCGTGCCCGTTCGTACGCTATTCATTTCAACAAAGAAATGGTGATCTGCGACAAATACCGCAAACGTCCTAATGAAATTTCAGCGATGACCGTTATTGGAGATGTAACCGGTCGAAATGTGATCATATGCGATGATATTATTGATACCGGTAATACACTGGCCAATGCATCAGATCTCATGTTATCGAAAGGTGCTAAGAGTGTGCGGGCGCTCATTACCCATCCTGTGTTGTCGGGTAAAGCTTATGAAAACATTGAAAAATCATCGCTCGCTGAAGTAGTAGTATGTGATACCATTCCTTTGAAACAGACATCATCTAAAATAAAAGTGTTGAGTGTGGCTGAGTTGTTTGCAACCGCTATCCGCAACATGTATGAACATAAATCCATTACCTCGTTGTTCCTTAACAATTAAATTTCATTTCAATCATGCAATCCATCACCATTGAAGGCCAGATTCGTAAAACCGTAGGCAAAAGAGATACACGCGAACTAAGAAAAAAAGGCCAGATTCCCTGCAGTCTTTACGGAGGCAAGGAAACGCTCAACTTTTATGCACCCGCAACTTCTTTTAAAAACCTTGTATATACTCCTGAATTTCTGACTGCAAAAATTTTGCTGGATGGAAAAGAAATGGAAGCATTGATGCAGGACCTTCAGTTCGATCCTGTTACAGATCAGCTGACCCACATTGATTTCATGGAGCTGAATGCTGACAAGAAAGTAACCGTGGATTTACCAATTAGGCTGGAAGGAATTCCTGCCGGTGTTCGTGCCGGTGGAAAGATCAATCAGCGGATGAAAAAAATCAAGGTGCGTTTACTTCCCAAAGATCTTGTTTCTCACATTACCATTAAGGTTGAACACATTGAACTCGGTAAATCGGTAAAAGTGAGTGACCTGAAAGTTGAAGGCATTGAGTTTTTGAATCCTCCCAACTTTCCTATTCTTTCAGTAATCATTCCAAGAGTGGTGAAAGAAGAAACTCCCACAGCTGCAACAACTGCCGCTGCTGCAACGCCTGCTGCCGGTGCAACACCTGCCGCCGGTGCGGCTCCTGCTGCTGATAAGGGTGCAGCCAAGAAAGATGATAAAAAGAAAAAATAATTCCGGGCTATTAATTTCTGCCGGGAAGTGATAAAAACCAATGCAGCCTGCAGGCCGCATCCAGCAAAAGAAAAAATTGAGACGTGAAGTTTCTTATAGCAGGGCTCGGTAATATCGGAGATGAATACACGGAAACACGTCACAATATTGGTTTTAAAATTGTAGAAGCATTGGCTGAAGAAGCCGGTGCTTCTTTTGTTTCAGACCGATATGTGATGCATACAACCTTTCGTTTTAAGGGTAAATCCATTCACCTGATTAAGCCAACTACCTACATGAACCTGAGTGGGAAAGCTGTAAGATACTGGATGGAAAAACTGGAAATCAAAAAAGAACAGTTGATGGTGATTGTTGATGACCTTGCTATTCCATTTGGTGACCTCAGGATACGAAGTAAAGGGAGTGATGGAAATCACAATGGATTGACCTCTGTTCAGGAATTGCTGCAATCTACTGATTACCCGAGAATGCGGTTTGGCATTGCCGGAAATTTCCCGAAAGGAAAACAGGTAAATTATGTGCTGGGAAAATGGACAGATGAAGAAAGAAAATTACTGCCCGAAAAAATCCAAACGTCCTGCCACGCCGTAAAGAGCTTTGCTACAATCGGGCTCGAAAGAACTATGAATGTTTTTAATAGCCTGAAGGGATCGGCTTGAAGAGTTTGGAGAGTTTGGAGAGTTTGGAGAGTTTGAAATGTTTAGGGCGTTAATCAGAATAGCTTTGACATAATAATTTTATCACTGCAGCGACAATTCAACAGTTTAACCATTTAGCCATATAACGATTTAATTGAACCATTCATTTACGAACAAACAAAGAACCCATTTTTACCAATGAA
>JBDSEW010000452.1:0-7379 GCA_039919825.1 Chitinophagales bacterium
TTCCAATTCAAAAACGAGTTCCAATGGAAATTTTCACGATTCAAAAAGCTCAGGACCTGCCAAATCCTGATCAACTAAAAATCATTTTTAACTAACAAAATAGGTCAACCTATTTTAGGCATACACATCAATTCAATATTCAATATTCAATATTCAACATTCAATATTCAGTCTTTAGTCTTTAGTCATTGGTTCATACATTTATCTCATCGTTAAGGTAAGCGTTAATCCTCCTTTAGCAGATCCGTAAAAGGGCGGCATATAGAAAGGTTGCACGTTTAAACTTAAATCATCACCCACATCAAAATGAAACAGGTGTGCATCTACCACAGCATCAATGATGTTAAGCGCATAAATTCCTGCAGCTACGATCACAGAGAGGTCTCCATTGCGGCGGTAAATATTACTCAATTCTGATAACTGTGTGTCCTCATAGCCATCTATATAAATGGTTTCGGTACTGGTAATGTACCAAACATTAAATGAACTCAGGTTGGTAGAAGTATCCCCATCACCACGCAGTTCATAGGCTTTCTGAAAATTGTTATAAATCGTATAGTTGTAATAGATAAAATATCCTGCAGTAGCAAGGCCTGCATATATAATTGGGATCTTCCAGTATTTTTTATTGTAGGCTTGTCCAAGCCCGGGAATTATTGCAGAAGCAATTCCCGCTGTTTTAGGGGAGTGTTCTTCGGGAAACAGCCGAAAGGTCTTCTGGCTCTTTATCCTGGTAGTGTCCGCTGTCACTGAACTTGAAGTATCCTGGCCTTTCAGTGCCGGACATAGTGCAAAGAGAAATAAAGGAAGAATGAAAATTGAACGTAAGAGAGGGCTATTCAGGCAATTTGGCTTCAACGCGAGTGTTCTTTAACCGGAAAGGATATTACAACGCAAAGAAACGTAAAGAATTTTTTATGCTTAAAAAGACAAGGCTGGCATTACAGTAAAAGCGAATTTATCCAAATAAGGGAACGAAGAACTTATTAATCACCCAATAACTCAGCAAGCCTTTCGAGGTCGTTGTCGGAGAAGAAAGAAACTACGATTTCACCCTTTCCAAGGCGCTTTCTTTTGATCAGCACCTTAGTGGCAAGGTGTGAGGATATTTTTTCCTGTATTCGCTGATATGCATGTGGAAGCGTAGCAGCTTTTTTATCCAGCAGTTTGCGGCCCTTGGTATAGTCACGTGCCATTGTTTCTACAGCCCTTACCGATAAATCATGCTTCACTGTTTCCTTAAATATATGCAGCTGCACCAATGGATCTTCTACATTGATGATGGTGCGTGCGTGCGCCATCGTAATGGTTTTGTTCTTGATGGCCTGTTGTATTTCAGGAGGAAGCTTCAGTAATCGCAAATAGTTGGTTACGGTGGTCCTGTTCTTTCCAACTTTTTCCGCCAGGTCTTCCTGCTTCAGGTTGCATTCGTCAATAAGGCGCTTGTAATTTACCGCCACCTCCATGGCATTCAAATCTTCACGGTGGGTGTTTTCAATCAATGCCATCTCCAGCATTTGCTCATCGTTGGCAGAACGGATAAAAGCAGGGATCTCGGTTAATGCGGCCATTTTTGCTGCCCGCAAACGTCGTTCACCCGCTATCAACTGGTATTTTTTTGCTGAAATTTTCCTTACGGTGATGGGTTGGATCACCCCGTGTATTTTAATAGAATCGGCGAGCTCCAGCATCGCCGCTTCATCAAAGTCATGGCGTGGCTGAAATGGATTTACTTCAATCTGATCCATGAGAATATTGGAGGTGCTGCCAAGGAAAGCAGCCTCATTATTCACCGTTGAATCCATGTTTTCCAGCAATGCACGAATGCCTTTGCCTAAATCAGGTCGTTTGTTAGTCATGGTTGAAATCAATTATTTTTTCTGCTGATTTCATTTTAGTGCTGTCATTCTTCTGCAGAATTTCACGTGCCAGGTTCAGGTAGTTGATGGCTCCTTTACTTTCTGCATCGTACATGATCACCGATTTTCCGAAGCTGGGGGCTTCACCCAAACGTGTATTCCGGTGAATGATGGTATCAAAAGCAAGGTCACCAAAATGACGCCGCACTTCTTCTACCACCTGGTTGCTCAGTCGTAGCCTGCTGTCATACATCGTAAGCACAATGCCTTCAATTTCAAGATCCGGGTTCAGGCGTGTTTGAATGATCTTGATCGTATTGAGCAATTTACCAAGTCCTTCGAGGGCAAAGTATTCGCATTGCACCGGAACGAGCACTGAATCAGCAGCCGTCAATGCATTCACCGTTATTAATCCAAGAGAAGGTGAACAATCAAGAATGATGTAATCGAACTGGTTGCGGATATCTTCCAGCACCTGCCGCATAATTCTTTCGCGGTTAGGGTGGTTGATCAGTTCAATCTCAGCGCCCACAAGGTCCAAATGTGCAGGAACCAGGAATAGGTTGGGTGTTTGTGTCTTCAGCAAAATATCTTTCACATTTTGCTCGCCGATCAGGCATTCGTAAATGCTGGTGGTAATGTTTTTGGGATCGAAACCGATGCCGGATGTAGCATTGGATTGAGGGTCAGCATCTATCAGCAGGGTCTTGTATTCCAAAACAGCCAGCGACGAGGCCAGGTTAATGGCTGTGGTGGTCTTGCCCACTCCGCCTTTTTGATTGGCTATAGCAATAACTTTTCCCATGAAAGATTTGAATTTCTATTGGTGATTCTCCCACTTAAGGAGCTATGGTCAAAGGTACCATTATAGGTGTGGAAGACATCAATGCGCGGTGAAAGTTATTCACAGGAAGTGCAGAAGTTGCATTCAGTGGTTACATCTCGAACTTTGCACAGAACTGAAGGAAGTGAAAGCTCAAAAACTTGTGAAAAGAGAGGCCACCTTTGAATCCGATAAAAAGCCCGGCTTTGAAGTTGTCGTTTGGAATTCACTCCAAAGATATTCAAAGCAGGGCGGTGAAAAAATTGCTGGAAAAGCTGTTAAAACTTCAAGCCGACCTTTGCAAAAAGAAATGTTCCATCAAATCCCATCTGCACTGCATCCCATGCTCCGCCGGTTTCTGTTTGATAAGGATCGTAATAATCAGGATAGGTATTGAAGAGGTTCACTGCTCCAATGTTCACCGAGATATTATCGGTGATGTTGTAACCAAGCGTCAGATCAACAGTAAACTTCATGTCGTAGGTGTAGGGCTTGGGATCATAATCGTAAAATGTCAGTGGCGCCCATTCATTGATGTGAAGGTTTGCAGTAAAGTCTTTGTGTTGATATGCTACACCCAAGTTAAATTTTGTTGGAGGTGCAGAATTCACGAGGAATGCACTGTCCCGTTGCCCGAAATAAGAATCTTCTTTTCCCTCCAGCAATCCGCTGGTGTTTACTGCATCTACTTCCATTTTATTGACGTTGCCCACCAACGAAAAAGCAAGCCGGTCATTATTCCCTAAACGCATCGAATAATTTAATACCACGTCAAGTCCCATGGTAGTGGTGTTAACTGCATTGGTAAAGAATTGTGCTGCGGTTACATTCAATGCATCTAATGTAGGACCAATGATGGGATCGCTGTTATCGAACTGACCTGTCAATACAATGCGGTCTTTGATTTTTACATAGTAACCATCAATAGTTGCGGAGAATCCCTTTCCATTTCCTGCAGTGAATCCAATGCTCCCTGTTATTGCCGTTTCTTCCTTTAATGGAGGAATTCCCAATGCTACCGTGATGGGGTCAACATTGTTTGCGATCACTGCATCAAAGATTTGTCCGTTCTGCACATTGGTAAACGTCTGGTTGAAATAAACCTGGGCAAGAGAAGGTGCACGGAAGCCGCTGCTTACTGAACCTCTTAATGCAAAGTTATCACTGAAGGCATATCGCGATGCAAGCTTTGCATTGACGGTACTTCCAAAATCGCTGTAATTTTCCGCACGGAGGGCGCCATCTATCATAAAACTTTCAGTGATATCCAACTCTACATCTGCATAAGCTCCCAGGTTCGTACGATTTTCATCCACTTCATTTGCAGGGCGAAAACCGGGAAATCCCTGTGAACCACCGGGACGAAAAGTCGTATCACCTGATTCCGGGTCAATATCAAAAATTACAGGACCATATGTTTGCCATGATCCTTCTTCACCGGCAAAAATCTGGTAATTCTCTGATCGGAATTCACCACCGAAGGCAATGTTCATTCCACTCATGATGTCCTTATAAAAACGACTTACATCAAGTGTTAATGTATTTTGAGAAAGCTGCGTACCGCCATCATCAAATGAAGTTGGAGAAGCATCTTCCAGCGAAGCGTTCAGCGTATGATCTCCGAAGAAGTGAAACTTATTGGATCCATAGGCATCCGCCAAATCAAATTTCCATTCACCGAAACGGGTACGAAAGCCTGCCGCTGCTGTAACATCACCAATCTCCGATTGTATGATCGGATCAAATCCATCAGGATAAATGCTGATCACGTTACGTGCATCATCAGCTGTGCGCGTAAAAGCAAAAGCATCGGTTTTCCTGAAGTTGTAACCTCCAAATGCATATACGTCCGTTTTGTCACTCAATGGAATTTCAAGGTTTCCCATTACACCAATTCCTTGTGCAGCGGCTTCACCAAATTCATTGCGCACGTCTGTATTACCCGGATACCAGTCTGTTGGAATATTGGCGCGATTGGTATGACCGCTGTTCATGTAATCGGCAGAAAGATTCAGAAATCCTTTTTTTGCAATCTTGAAACCGTAGTTTGCACCAAGCGTAATTTTTCCTCCATCAAAACTCTTGTCATCGAACCTGTATTTTGCCAGATTCGCTCCTCCACCGATATTCCCGGAAAACTCTCCGGTTGATTGTTTCAGAACAATATTAATTACGCCTGCTATCGCATCGGAACCATATTGGGCAGATGCACCATCCCTCAATATCTCAATGTGATCAATGGAGGAAATAGGAATGGCATCGAGATCAGTTCCTGTATTTCCGCGGCCGCGTGTTCCGTAAATATTGATGAGGGACGACTGATGCTGCCGCTTACCGTTAATCAATACCAGCGTTTGATCAGGACCCAAACCACGAAGCGTTGCAGGGTCAGTATGATCCGCACCATCAGATCCAGACTGTTCATTAGCATTGAAAGAAGGAGCCAGGTAATGCAGCAGCTGGTTTACATCAAGCTGTCCCATTTCGTTGGAGATCTTTTTTATGTCGATGTAGTCTATCGGAACAGGTGTATTGGTGATCGAACGGTTTAATGAACGGCTACCAACCACCTCGATGGCTGACAGTTCAGTGGCAGCATCATTCATGATTACATCAAGACTTGATTCGCCGTTAACTACAATTTCCTGTGGCGCATAGCCAATATAACTGAACAACAGGGAAGTCGGTATCTTTTTTACAGTAATGGTATAGATACCATTTTCATCGCTGTAGGTGCCGTTGGTAGAACCTTTTTCAGCAACCGTCACACCGATAAGCGCTTCTTTATTCGCATCGGTAATCTTTCCGGTTACAGTAGATTGTGCTGTCACAAGTTGATGACAGAAAACAATAGCAATCAGCAGTGTCAACAATTTTTTCATGAGTTCTTTTTTTGATGGGAGAGTAATGTAGGATTTTTAAATGCAGACGTTATTAATCGGCTTTAATATTTTAATAACAGATTTTTCCACATTGTTAAATAGGTGTATTTCTTTAAATATGAAATAATCTATGGGAATGAAATTGCATTCCAATATCCTTTGCAATAAATTTGCGGGAGACAATTAGAGGAAACCACGTGTTATTGGTACAATGATTAACAGTGCTGAAAGGAAATATCCAAAAACAAGTATCATTGATCTGAATTTACCACAGGATTTAAAATGACTGGTAACTACCTGGTATTTTGGAGCGTATTGAAGCACCGGCAAATTAGCTGTTTGCTGTTGTTAATAATGATTTTCGATTCCTGCAGTGATGCACGTGAAGGACATCCGCTTAAAATTTTTCGCTATAACCAGGCTGCAGGTATTACTTCACTTGATCCGGCCTTTTCAAGCACACAGTCAAATATCTGGGGAGTCAACATGCTATTTAATGGACTCTTGCAGGTTGACAGCACGCTCCGTATTCTTCCGTGCATTGCTAAGACTTGGGAAATTTCTGATGATGGAAAAATCTACACCTTTCACCTGAGAAGAGATGTTTTTTTTCATGATGATACAGTATTTGAAAATGGAAAAGGAAGGAGGGTGGTTGCTGAGGATTTCGTTTATAGTTTCAACCGTATCATTGACCCCAAAGTTGCTTCTAAAGGTGCATGGATATTTAGCGACAAAGTAGAGAAACAGCTTCCTTTTAGCGCACCTGATGATTCTACTTTTATTATCCGTCTTGCAAAAGCATTTCCTGCCTTGCCCGGAATTCTTACCATGCAGTATTGCAGCGTAGTGCCGAAGGAAGCGGTAATGAAGTTTGGAAAATATTTCCGGATACATCCTGTTGGGACGGGGCCGTTTCAGTTAAAGGTTTGGAAAGAGGGAGTGGTCCTGCTCGTGTTTAAGAATCCTCATTACTTTGAAAAAGACGCAGCGGGAAATAGCCTTCCATATATAGATGGTGTTCGCATCACTTTTATTGATAGTAAAGCGACAGAGTTCCTGAAATTTCGGCAGCACGAATATGATTTTATGAATGACGTGGATCCAAGCTTTAAAGATGATGTGCTCACAAAGGATGGAGAGCTTCAGGCGAAATACAGTAAGGTGATGAATTTACAGAAGTCGGTAAATCTGAATACAGAATACATAGGCTTTAATCTCGCAGATACTTCAAAAAACAATCCACTGCTCAAAAAAGAAGTTAGGCAGGCAATTAACTATGGCATCGATAAAGACAAGATGATGCTTTACCTCCGCAATAGTATTGGTGTGCCGGCGTGGCATGGTTTTGTTCCGATGGGATTGGCCGGTTATGATGTTTCCAAAGTGAGGGGATACAATTATGATCCTCAAAAAGCGCGAACACTTATTTATAATGCAGGATATTTCGGCAATAAAGGAATGCCGGTCGTTAAGTTATTGTGCAATTCCACCGGTGAAGTGCTCTGCAATTTTATTGTGAATGAATTGAAGCAGGTGGGAGTGAATGCTACGCTCGAAACCATGCAAGGTAAAGCATTGAATGATCAAATGGTGAAAGGCAATGCAAGATTTTTCAGAGGTGGTTGGATCGGTGATTATCCTGATGCAGAAAATTTTCTCACGCTTTTTTACAGCGGATATGGGGCACCTCCCAATTACACAAGGTTTAAGAATGAGGAATTTGACGAAGCATACGAAGCATCATTCACCATTACCGACGACGCAGTCCGAAATGAATTGTACAGGGAAATGGATGAATTAGTGATGGAAGAA
>JBDSEW010000469.1:0-11415 GCA_039919825.1 Chitinophagales bacterium
CTTCTTCTTTCTTTTATCACTATAATCCAGTCCTTCGGTTGCTTTCTTCCAGGTTTCATTATTGAAGGAATGCTCTTCAATGGTTTGCTGACGGTATTGTTGTTGTAATTCCTCCTGCTGATTCATGAATAGTGTGTCTGCAATTGAAGGAATAAATTCTTCTGTTTCTTCACTGGTGTCCTGCTGGGCATCGTTCTGAAAAAGTGAATCCTGCGCGAATGAATATTTATCTGCAAGCGCTGCAAATAAAACCAACAGAAAAAAAAGCCTTATCTGATAGCTCATCCCTTACCGTTTTTCATTCCAATCAATTCAATACGCTGCTTCAGGTTTGAAGCATCTTTAATTTCCTGAAGGGAAAAATATTGCAAGCCGAATCCCACAAAGGAAACGGGTAATAACAAGTGAATTGAAAAGAAAGTGATGAACCGAAGGAGGAAGTCGTACACGAGATTGACAGTTTCCTGTTCAAGCAGGATATTCCATTTGAATACTTCAACAAACAGCCAAATGACAGGAGAGTCAATAAAAAAATAAATGATGAAAGACACCAGTAACAATATGAAAAAGAGACCGGAAATCCGGAGAAAGCTTTCGCTTATTAAACCATTAATTTTTCTGATGGCCGATAAAGGATTGGTGTTTTCATAGAGGCTGCTGAAGAGCCAGATCAGGGAAACGGGCAATAGCAATGGAAAGAAGATACATGCAAAAAAAATGGGTAAAAAGAGCACAGCATTGCTGAGTGCAGATGCAATCAGCACTTTGAAAAAATTGTTCTTGAAGAATTGGAACATCGTAGTTATCCTGAATGGGGATTTAGCAGAGGTTTCGCCGATTTTCCGGATAAACCAGTAAAGCACCAGGAAAGCGTTTACCGCAACCGCAAAAGTATTAACCGTGTAAACAATAATGGAGTGATGGTGAAAGTATGCACCGAGGTTCAGAAACGACCACCTGCCGAATAGATAATCGCTGCGCCATTCGTTGGGATTGATGATCCACAATATAATGGTGGTTATTAATCCGATCACAAATGCCATCAGTAACAGATTGCGTAAGTATTTTCGGAAGAAGATAAAAATGTCACCAAAGATTTCGCCATTGTTGCGGATGATGGTGATATCCAATGGTTGTTCCTTTACGGCAGGCAGTTTTATTTCAGGTGGAAGAGCATTGGAGCGTGCTTTTTGAAGGGGATACCAAACAAAGTAAGCGAGTATGAAGAAAATCGAAACTAAGATGACGCACAACCGCACCGGGTCAGGGGCATCTGTGAAACGCGTGAAAAAGGATTCAATAATTGCAGCGGTAACAATAATAGGTGCAATGCCCATCATGATCTTTAATGACCTGCGAGCAGAGAGCTGTAATGATTGCAAACGTGAATAGGTGCCGGGGAAAACCAATCCTTTACCCAGCACCAACCCTGCGGCGCCGGCGATGATGATGCAGCAGATCTCTAATGTGCCGTGCATCCAGATGGTAAGAAATGATTCACGAAACAGATCGCGTTCGATAAAGAAATATTGGAAAGTACCCACCATAATGCCATTGTATAATAAAATCGCAATGGTGCCTGCAGCGTAGAGAATCCCAAAGGCATATGTCATGAAAGCCACCCGAAGATTATTGAAGGTAATACCGAGAAACATATCCATGCCATTAGATTCTTTATACACTTTCATCGGATCGCCACTCTCAATATTTTCTGTAGTCATGCTCACATAATTGTCGCCGAGGATTAATGCAGCAAAGTCATGATCATGCATACTCGAGAATACTCCGATACTAAAAGAGAGGAGGAAAATACCGAGTGAAAGAAAAAATTCTCTTCGCGATTGATAGACCAGCAGCGGGAGTTCTTCTTTCCAGAAATGCAGGAACCGGCCGCGTTTCTCCTTTTTGTTTTTGTAAATATTCAGGAACGTGCGTTGCGCAAGATTATTCAGGTAAACGCGTACGTAACGGTTGGGATAGAAGGTGCGGGAAAACGAAAGATCATCGGTGATCTGCACAAATAAATTACTCAGCTTGTCAGGATCTTTTTTTTCCTGTTTCAGGATGTCTTCAAATTCCGTCCACTTTTCCTTATTTTGCTTTATGAAACTGGTTTCGCGCATGGAGCATGTAAGGTGGGGAAAATTTTGAAAGAAAGAGGATTAAGAAAGCGCAAAGCTGAACGATAAAAGGTCTTTGTCCGGGAGCCGAGAAATTGAGTCGTTTCGATTGCGTTCAACAATCGGATTTCATTTTGTGCTGAATGAAGTTGTAGCATTTTGATTAACTAAAATATTGTCTCTCTATGAAATCAAAATACATACATGCAAACCATTGATATCATCACTACACAGAATGTAACGATTCAATATGCGCTGGCATCGGTACGCGACCGCCTGCTTTCCTTCTTTGTCGATCTGATTGTGTTAAGTGTATCGGTGATGTTGCTGGTATTAATTTTTACCACGCTTATTGCATCAGACTCCCTGGAATATGTGATGTACCTGCTCATCATTCCATTTGTGCTTTTTTATTCATTGGCGCAGGAGCTGTTGCTCAATGGACAAAGCGTTGGCAAGCGACTGATCGGATTAAAAATTGTGAAGCTAACCGGTAAAGAACCGACGATGACTGATTACCTGATCCGCTGGGCATTCCGGTTTATTGATATCTGGTTTTCGCTGGGATCCATTGCTGTGATGCTGATTAGTTCAACGGATCGTCAGCAACGACTGGGCGACCTGCTTGCAAATACAGCAGTGATCAAGCTTAATCCATGGGCAACGGTTAACCTGCAGGAAATTCTTTCCATCCATTCAACGGATACCTATAAACCCACTTACCCGGCAGTAAAAAAGTATTCTGAACAGGAGATGCTGCTTGTGAAGCAGGTATTGGATCGTTTTAAAAGCTTCAACAACAAAGCACACCAGGAAGCCATCACGCTGCTTGCTGATAAGATGGCCATCCAGCTTAAGCTTCCGGAGTTACCCGGGAACAAAGCAATTTTCCTGAAAACATTGTTGAATGATTATGTGGTGCTGAGCAGATAGAAATTGATTTTGCGACTGCCAGTATTAAATTTATGGTGATATTTTTCTTTGGTAGATTTCACAGATTGTAAAGATTGATGATATCTCAATAACGTCCTTAGAAACCCTTCGATTTCGCTCAGGGTTCGCGTTATAGAACAATTGTAACCTGAACAGCGCCGAAGGGTAAGCAATGTAAAAATGTTCTGAGTTATCTTAAAATAGCCGGGTCATCCTGTTCCGGCTCATCCGGGGATCAGGATCTGTTCTTAAAGTAGATAGATGCTGAAATAAATTCAGCATGACGTCAATAAATTCAGCATGACGTCTTTAAGGAACATTTTGAGACAGCTTATAATTTTTAATCCAGGAATACAATTCCGGCATTCTGGATAAATTCCTGGTATTGATCATCGTGCCGGAGAAAATCAAATTGCGGAAAAACATGAACCAGCATGATATCAGCGGTTTTTTCTTCCAGTGCCATTTGAAGATATTCAAAGGTTTTTGACTTGTTTTCAAAGCCGGCATACACCATCGCAATGGGAAAGGAAAGTATCCTGCTGTTGCCCTGTTCTTTCTTCAGCGTTTCAATAATTTTTTCAGCTTCAGTATCGTTTCTGGTTTTTGCGTAACCATATCCGAGGTAAGCCAGCTCTTCAGGATTGTTGTTTGAAAGAGCGACTGCTTTTAGAAACTGTTGTATTGCTTCCGTACTTCTTTCTTGCTGCAAATCAATTAATCCACCGAGCCGGTACGGTTGAAAAAAATCCGGATTGAGTTCCTGGTTTTTCCGGATGTAGAGCAATGCACTGTCATAATTGGCTTTAAAGAAATAGACCCATGCAATACTGTTTAGCGGCTGCCGCCACAGGGGATCCTGCTTTAATGCAGCATTATACAGGTCAAGTGCGTCTTTAAATTTTCGGGATGAATAAAGACACCTTCCATAGCCCACGATGGCCATCTTGTTGTTTCTGTCGAGCGACAAAGCCCGCCGAAATTCTTTTTCCGCCAGGGGGAAATCCCAGTCATGAAATCCATATACAATTCCCAGAGCAGCGTGTGCATCAGCAAGGTCAGGGTCAGCTGAAAGTGATTTGGCAATTAACTTTTTTGCAACCGGGTAACCTTCGCCCGGATTGATACAATAGAAATTACTTCTGAAAATATACGAACAAGCCAGTCCCACATAAGCTGCATAAAAACCAGAGTCGGAGCTGATTGCTTTTTCAAAGTATTCTTTCGCACGCAGCATTTCATCAGATGTACGTTTGTCCAGAAAGTAGTTTCCCTGTAAATAATTTTGATAAGCCGCAGCATTGGTTGTAGGTACTGCATCAATCAAGCGCTTTTCATTCGTTGAAAGTTTTGCATGAAGTTCATTGACTACTTCGTTGGCCACATCTCTTTGAATGGTAAAAATATCTTCCATGCTGCGATAATAGGTATTTGCCCAAATGATTTCATTTTCATTTGCATTCACCAGCTGAAGACTGATCCGTATCTTATCGGAAGCTTTTTGCACAGACCCTCTCAGTACATATTCCACATTTAATTCTTTAGCGATGTCAGCAATGGTGGGCTCACTATTTTTGTATTGACCGGCAGGCTTAACCCAAATCACCTTTAAATCACTAATCCGTGTTAGCTGGTTTATAATTTCCCTGCAGATCTCATTCGCAAAGTATTCATCTTTTTTGTCGGTGCTCAGATTGGAAAAGGGCAGCACTGCAATTGATTTTTCCCTGATTTTGGTTTGCGGCTTCACTATAAACTGCGTGTATACTATCCAGCAACCTGCTACAAGGAATGCTGTCGCAAGAAAAATCATGGTCCATTTTTTATAAGAAGAAAGCCAGGGTGCTGACCGGAGGATTTTTCTTTTCAGGTCTTTCTTTCCGGGAACCACCAGGCCGGGATTGTTGATGGCAGCAATTGCCATTGGGGTTTTTACATTTCTCAAATGCACTACTCCGAGTGAAATACATTTAATGTCCTGCTGACTTTTTATTTCCTCCAATACTTTTTCAGATATAAGGATGCTCCCGGCTACCCCGAGGCTTTCAATGGAGGAAACAATATCCAGTTCATCTCCATAGACTTTGTCGTATTCAAACAGCACTGTTCCATAGTGAATGCCGATGCGCAAGCGTACTTTGGGATCACGCATCATTTCTTGCTGAATAGCTATTGAGGCCCGAACAGCTTCAACAGCGTTTGCAAAGACACAGAAAGCTCCATCGCCGATAAGTTCAATTATACGTCCGTCATACTTGCTGCAAATATTTTTTATGCACAGCTGAAATTTATCAAGCAGAATTTTTGCCAGTGCTTCATCCTTCTGCATTAAAGCAGTGTAGCCTTCAATATCAGCAGAAATAATAGCGGACAAACGTTGGGTACTGCTCACGGGAACAATGTATCACTTAAAGATAGGATTGATTTCTGCTCCTGCATAATCACTGCATTGTTGCATCAGGAACTGGTGCAATAATAAGCATTGCAACCAGAAGGAGTTCATAAACAGTATTTTCTGCTCTACATCAGCTTCATTTTTTTCATAAAACTGGTGTATCGGGTATCATCTTTTAATTTATCAAAGAAAGGGTCCCCATACAATTCCGCAAGGCCGCCATCCCGTTGCACGTAAGCGCGGTCAAGCCAGTAAAATGCTTTGTCTGCATCTCCGCGCCAGGCATAATTTTGTGCGATTTGATAAGCCCAGTCATCCTGATATTCAACAACCAGCTTATTCAATTGAACATCTGCGGATGCTTTGTTGCCAAGGGCATATTCTACAAGTGGAAGGTAAGAAGCTTTCCAGTTTACATCCTGTTCGAGCTGAATTTCCAGGAATGCGCTATCCGGCTTTCCCTGGAAAATATAAATGTAAGCAAGGTCTGCATGGGTGCTTTTATAAGCGGGATTCAATTCAAGCACTTTACGGAACTGCTCCTGAGCAGCTTCAAACTGCCGGGCGTTTTTTAAGGTAAGTCCCATGCTTGAATAATGCTTTATGTTCACCGGATCTTTACTGATTGCCTTTTGAAACAGGCTGATTGCTTCTTCAAATTTTCCAAGGGTACGGGCAAGGCTGGCTTTTCTGTGAATTACATCTCCGTTTTCTGGATCCAGTAAAAATGCCTGCTGGTAATCTGCTTCTGCTCCTGTCCAATCCCAATCGTAGCTTTGTTTAATCTTGCCGAGTGCAAGATATCCATCCGGGATGTGGCTATTAAGGGTTATTGCCTTCTTTGCCTCTGACCTTGCTTTTTCAATACCTTCCGTCATATTCATATAGGAAGTGCTGGCCAAAAGAGTGTAAGCACTGGACAAGGCAGCATGCAGGGGTGCATTGTTTGGGTCAAGCGTAAGTCCTTCGTTTAAGAATCCCAATGCCTTTACTACACTCTTATCATCACTCAAAATTAAAAAATACCGGCCCTGCAACAGGAGGTTATATGCTTCTGGATTTCCCTCGGCAGGCCCAATCCCGTTATTCAGGATGGTTGCCTTCAATTGAGCAACCACCGCCCGGGATATTTCATCCTGCACTGTGAAAATATCATCGATGTCCCTGTCATATGTTGCCGACCAGAGGTGAGTACCGTCCGTTACCCTGATCAACTGCGCGGTGATGCGGATTTTATTTTTATCCTTGCGCACACTTCCTTCCAGAAGGTGTGCCACTCCCAGTTTTTCACCGATCACCCTCAGGTCTTCATTGGTACCTTTAAAAGAAAATGAGGAAGTACGTGCAATCACTTTTAATTCCGGAATCTGTGCAAGGTGGTTCAGCAACTCTTCACTTAATCCATCACCAAAATATTCCTGGTCATGATTGGCACTCATATCGATAAAGGGAAGCACGGCTATGGATTTATCAGTTACAGGAGGTGCGTGGAAAAATTTCCAGTAAATGACTGTACTTAATATCGCTGCAAGGATTACTGCCGGTAATAACCATCTTCTGTTCGTCGATATTTTTTTCCCCTTTCCTTTCAGCACTGCATTTTTGGGAACAGTGATTCCCTCATTGGTGATGGCATAGATTTCAACCGGCTCCATCACATTTTTCAGCTCATACCTGCCAAGGGAAATTGCCTGAATGTCTTTTTGATTTTTAATATCGTCGTAAATTCTCCCGGAAATAAAAACGCTTCCTGCAACTGCAAAGGATTCAACACGCGATGCTACATTCACTCCATCTCCAAATACATCACTGCCTTCAAAGATCACATCGCCTTCGTGAATTCCAATGCGCAAGGGAACAACAGGTTCCACCAACATTTCCTTTTGAATGGCAATAGCGGCACGCACCGCTTCAATAGCGCTGTTAAAAATGCAGAGCGCACCATCCCCACTCAACTTTAGCACGCGGCCATTGTGGAAAGGAACTTCGGCGTCTAACTTTTTTGTCAGTTTCTCACGGATCAGGTTGGCATTTGCTTCATCCTTCTCCATAAGAGAAGTGAATCCTAACATATCAGCAAAAAGTATGGCAGCGAGTTGACGGGTAGAAGACATTCGTGGTGTTGAAACGGCTAAAGATAGGGTTGATTTAAACGACTGCATAATTCGCTTTAGCCGGATTAAAGGTTCGTTGCAAATATGTCTAAACCTTATAGACAAATAAAGTGAGGGCGACCACATCTCTCATAATTATTTACCTGTGTCTTCGCATCGAAACAACGAAGCCATCCTTTTTTCAGGATAGTATCGGTACTGCTGAGCTTGCTGACATTAGATATAGTATTGTTTTAAGCGATCGCATTGGTTCTTCCGCTTTCGCCTTTCGCTTTCATTATTTCATACGTGGAAGCAACTGCAACGAGACAGCGATACTATCTTTTTTCCAGGGATAACCTCGGTTTGTTGAGATTCCTACAAGAAGTAATACTATCGCTGAGATTAATAGCATCGCTTCCTTTTCTTTAAAAGAACAACAAAAACCATATCACTCTGCAAACTGCACCGAATACACCATCGGCAAATAATTATTCAGCGTCTGCCAGCTTTCACCCCGGTCAGCAGAAAAAAACAAATTGCCTGTAGTAGTACCGAATGCGAGAGTTTCTCCTGATGTTGCCAGTGCATGACGGTACACAATATCAAAACAGTTTTCCTGCGGCAATCCTTTTCTGAAATCTTTCCAGCTTTTACCGCCATCATCGGTACGGCAGATACAGAGTGAGCTTTTAACAGCAGTACGGGTTTCATCGCTGTTGGCAGGAGCTACCCATGCCTGGTCGGCATTATCTTCGGCTACCACCATTGCAAAACCAAAGCGGGCAGGCCCTTCTTTTTGTCCAACGTCTTCCCATGTTTTTGCACCGTCAGTAGTGTGAAAGATACCGCAATGATTCTGCTGCCAGAGCACATCAGGATTTGTAGGTGCAGCAACAAGTATGTGAGGATCGTGGCCCACTTCTGAATAAGGATCAGGAAGAAAATCTGCACGTAGTCCTTTATTACGCACTTCCCATGTTTTGCCAGCGTCCATAGTTTCAAATACGCCTGCACAACTGATCCCAATGTGAATGTGATTTTCATCTCTCGGGTCAACTACCACTGAATGAATGCCTGGCAGGTCGCGGCCACCACCAAACCAGTTGTCTTTCCGGCTGGGATGATTCCACAATGATTCAACCAACTGAAAACTGTTGCCTTCATCTTCACTTAGAAACAAGCCGCCCGGATCCGTCCCTGCCCACATTCTCGAAGGAAATTTTTCTCCACCGTGCGACATAGCCCAGATATAACGGGTTGAGGCAGGGACGCCCTCCTTTACTTCTTTACCCTCCGGATAGGCAGGAGCGGTTACTTCTTCCCATGTATTTCCGCGGTCATGAGAGCGTTGCATCTTAACGCCCCAGTGGCCATGATCGAGACATGCCCACCAGGTACCGCTTCTCGGGTCGGCATAAGCGATGGAAACAGGAATGCCCTCAAAGGAAAGATTTTCCGATTGCCAGCTCCCATTTTTAAAATGATAAGCGATAAATCCTTTGCGTGTTCCTAGAAGAAGAGTGGGTTTCATGCTTTAAAGATTGAGGTTGAATGAATCTCGATTTATCCTCCGGATAAGGCCTGTATAATGAAGATCTCGCTATTTTCAGAAAATGAATCTTTCAATCCGTCACGGTCCGATAACAGCGTGCCATCAATAAATATATTTACATGCCGGCGGAGGCGATGCTGTTCGTCGAGAAGGTAGCTTGAAATTCCCGGATAACTGGCTTCGACCTCACGAAGTATTTCTTCTAGCGTTTTTCCATGAGTGGGTGTATCTTTCAGTCCGGGAAAGAATCTTTTTAAAGCATTGGTAAATTTTACGATTGGCATCAGAAAATAAATTTACGATCAGATGGTAATCAGAAATGGATAAACCAAAATAGATATTTTCCCTGAATCAAAAGCATCTAATGAATTAAAAATGAAAGTCATTCCGGAGGAAACTTCTGCAAATAATCACAACCTTAACTTATGAAAATTATGTCTCAATAAATGAAAGGGAAATGTATTGTAAAGATTCAGGAGGTTCTTCCAGAATGACTACCCTTGCGACGTTAAGCAACCATTCAATTGTGCTGAATGGTCTTCACGATGGAGAACGCTTCACTGTTTTGCGCAAGTGACCTTGTGCCAAACGGGGAAATTTATTTGGGTTGTTTCATCCCTTCCAGAAACATAGAGTTACTTAAAATTTCAGTCTTGCCATATTTCTGCAAAGTCAACAGATCTTTGTCTCCTGTAAGCAAAAAGTCAGCTCTCCCATCCTTTGCAAGCGCCAATAGGAAGTTGTCTTTGATGTCTCTGCAAATATTTATTTTGCTTTTAACTTCCACCAGTTCTATATAATCTTCCATATTCAACAACATTTCTTGCAATGCATTTGATGAAAAGTATTTCTTTAATTTGGGTTTTGTTCCGGCGACACTGATTTCATTGAGTAACTCATTACTGAAAAGAAACTTTATTCTTTCCAAAATCAGAAGTTATCAAGTTTCCGTTGATGATCAGTTATTAAAAAACTGAGCCAAAGGTTGGTGTCAACAATAATTCTTAAAGGATTATTTCTTGGCATAACGCGTGGCCCTTACTTCTCCTACTATCTTAGTTATTTCTTCGAAATTCGGTGCAGTTGCTGAATGCCGTCTCATTTTTTTCAAGTAGGTTCTCAATTTTGAATCCGGAGGTTCACTCACCTTTATTAGTTTGAGATTCTGCATTCCTTTAATGAGCTGCATTGCTTTTTCATTTAATATTTCAATTCTTATGGTTTCCATGTCTCAAAATTAGGTAAATCTATCATAGGGTATACTCAAAGTTAAAGCAACAAATGATTAGTGGAAAAAAGAATATGCTACTTAATTGCGGTGCCCCGTTTGGAGCATCCACTTGTCTCTTTAAACTGTAAGTGTCCGCTTACTTTTAAAAATTGTCAAACAAGAAATATTTAACAATCCCATTTCTCTGGCCTAATCTCGTGCACTTCTATAAATACAGTCCTCCGGTTGGCTCACAAATCGGGCTTCTACCGGATAGTTGCCCTCAATTGCGTTGAAGTATAACTCTTCATATCGCGGATAATATGGTGCATAGGATTTCCTCGGCTACCTATTATGAAAGGTACTTGGCTTTTCATCAGGCACCAGGCATACAGTTCTAATACCTTAAATTTCTGACAATACTCAAAACTATCAGGTAGTACCTGTTTATATTCATTTCTGATAAAGACATCAATCCAGTTAATGACAGCAAAGCTGACGAAGTACAACTTACTGTTGTCGCGAAATTTATATTTTCGGCTTATAGAAGAAAGGAATAATAACCAACAACGATATTAATACCTGGATACTTTCAATGGTAGTAAAACGGACGCTTTTTAATGGAAGGCACAAGGACCTCGCCTAACGGGCAATCGAAGATCGAAGAATATCATCAATTGAAAATCCCTACAACACCGTACTCTTCGCTACCTTCATCTTCTTTGGATAATCTGTATTGTAATTCAAACCCCTGCTTTCTTTGCGGGCAATAGAAGAACGTATGATCAGGTAACCAATATTAATAAGGTTGCGCAGTTCACAAAGCTCAGGTGATACAATGGTACGCTGGTACAACTCTTCTGTTTCCTGGTAAATTAATTCCAGCCTTTCGAAGGCACGCTTTAGTCGAAGATTGGATCTTACAATGCCAACATAGTTGCTCATGATGTCCTGCACTTCCTGTCGAGTGAAAGTGATCAATACCATCTCCTCAGGATTGTAGGTGCCTTCTGCATTCCACTTCGGAATTTTTTCTTTGAAGGGAATTTTTGCAAATTTTTTAATGGCATCCAAATAAGCGCGGTGAGAAAATACCATCGCTTCCAGCA